>CAMNGY010000290.1 GCA_946538795.1 uncultured Treponema sp. | reverse complement strand
CAGCAAATCGTGCGGTTCGCGGCCGCCATGACTTTCACGGCCTCATGGGTGAGGCTCGTTCCCGGCCCAAGCAGCACGGTAGCGATTGTCGCAACAGGAAGCCGGACAACATGCCCCTCGCTGTCAATCCATTTCACGCTCGAATCATCAATCTCGAGCCTGCCACGCTCAAGATACAGGAACGGATACCTGTCCTTTATCTGAGGAAGCGTATCATGCGTGACCTGTATCAGAAGCCTTCCGTGTGACTCCCCAGCCATTACGGTTCACCATCCGGCATGTTCAGCGGAATTTTCGTGACGCGCCTGTCCTGATATTTCTTGACCCTGCCAAACTGAACGGGCACATCGTTGAGCGTGAAGGCATCCCCGTCCTCAGACTCGCCGTCAACCACGCGGAAATCCGCAAGAAGCTTCCGTGACTCATGGGACAGGGCCTTCTGCATCGCGGCCGCTTCCGCATCGGATTCCGTCCCGAAAGTTCCCTGATATACAAAGTCGCTTGGCACACAGCACCTCCGGCCAAGGAAAAGGGGCCACACGGGATTTTTCAGTGCTCCGGCACACGCATCCGCAATATCGGCGGGAATCTCAAGCAGGACGGCAAAGACGGCATCCTGCAGGTAGTAGCGGTGGGTCATCTTCGTGCCTCCGCCGACAGCGGCTTTTCCTTCGGAGGTTTTGGGAATATGATGCTTCTCCCACTTGTCCTTGTCATCATACCCCGCGCCAATCATCTGAAAGTCGTGCAGGACAAGAGGCCGGGCCCTGTCCTTGTCGCGGAATGAAATCACTGTCTGCCGCAAGCCCGCAAAACGCGCCAAAAGCTCCCTCTGCTCGCCACCGGCACCGAGCGCGCACAGAAGAAGTCCGAGCACTCCGGATTTTGTCGGAAAATCCAGTGTGTCGCGCCGTCCGAATTTTGAATCGAAACCCCATGACTGGAGGGGAGCCTCCAACCACAGGAGCAAGAAATTGGTTTCCATCCGCTAGGCCTTCACCGCGCTTTTTACGCCTTCAATCAGATGGTCAATGCTGAAATCCTCGTTGATACCAAACTCAAATTCTTTGATTTTCCCGAACAGGCTGCCGGAAAGTTTTTCTTTTTTAGCAAGCTGATTCTTCACTTCCTCAATGCTGGGCTGCAGGTAACCGCCGTCCCGGGCCTTTACCGGAGTCTCAAAAGAAAGCTGCACTCCCTGCCCCTCTCTGACGAGCACTTTGGCATAATCCCAGGTGCAGAATCCTGCCTGAGAGGTCTGCCTGGCACTGGGAATGGCAATGAAGAGGGCCTTGATAAAGGCTTCTATTGCCTGGGGAAAAAACTCATCATTGTTCCCCATTGTCTCATACAGCTGTCCCAAATCAAGGGTGATGTAGCGGTAATAAGTCGCGGCGTTAAACTCAAGCGTTCCCATATGGGCTGATCCCTGGGCCTCTGAAAAATCATCGAGGGCCGTGAAAAACTCAATCTGGTTGGTCACTTTGTGGGTAGAGATGGCATGGCTGAACGAAGCGGCGGCCTCAACGTCTAAGGTAGGAGCCTGTGCAATCATGCGGCCGAACAGAGCGATGTCCAAGCCGTCAAGCTCATCAGTGAGCGCAAACTGCGCTTTTCCTATCAGCTTTTCCAGAATTTTCTCCGGTTTTTTCTCAGAAAGAGGAAAGACCTTTTCATAATCAAAAGCGTTCTCCTCAAATTTATGGGCCAAAGCTTCTATCTCTTTCTGCCCCATAAAAATCAGGGTGTCGGATTTTGAGTCCTCAGAATCATCGGAAGAAGGAGCATCTGACTCATCAAACAAGAATTCTCCATTTTTCTGTGCAGCCTCAAACTTCTTCCGTGCTTCCTTGCTGAAAATGGATTCTACGGAAAGCCCGCACTTTCTCGCAGATATATCATCCGCGCCAAGTTTCTTGCAGGCATCTCCTATCAGGTTCCCAATGAGCTTTGTTCGTTTGGCAAGCTGCACGCCCCCGACATCCTGCATCGCCATCCGCACCGCTCTCTTCCAGCACTGGCTTGAGACGCGGGCACGGGTCACGCCGCCGACAACGGCAGTCTTTGGTGCGCCGACATCGTCGCGGTTCAGGCAGGTCACCGGAAATGACTGCAAGATGTGGAATTCGATTCTCTTATTTGTGTACTTGTTCTTCTCTTTCATAATTCTATCTCCTACAAAAAAATTTCGCTTACGTTAGCATTACATAAGGTCGTTTTGAAGTGGCATGACCTGCAGGAGGCCAAAGCCGAACGCCTTTCCTTTGCCTATTCCCTCTTTCACGGACTTTTTGAACTGCTCCCGGTCGGTCACCTTCATTCTTCCGGTAAAGACAGCCTTTGCAAGCGTGACCGGCTTTCCGTCCTTGTTGAACTGCACGATGTTCGTATCGCCTACGGCAAGAGACCCCGGAATCACCTCAAAGCCGTAAGACGGAGCCTTTGCCTTAAACCATTCCGCAAGGGCATCCCTTCCCTTTACGGGTACAATCTTCCCCGTTTCCTTTGAGCGCTTAACGGGGTTTATCTGCACGTCAAAACCGTAATAGTCGGCTTCAAGAAAGGCCTCGGGTATATCCCGGATCTCCGTCTCGGCAAAGTCACAGGATTGCGGGGCATCCTCGGAAAAAATCAGGATTCGCTTCTCCTCCGCGTCCGCATCCAGAACGCGGTACAGGAAGTCCCGGGTCACGCCTTCTTTCTTTGGGAACAGGTCGTATATCTTTTTATGAAGCGAATAGGCATCGAAGAAGTCCTTGTTCTGCCTGCGCAGCTCCATGTACTGCTTTCTTGAGATTCGCAAAAGGGTCGCTTTCATGCATTTTCCTCCTCCGCATTTTCCGCATCGGCTGAGGTCCCGTAGAACTGCTGCGCCCACTTTGACTTTACTTTCTCCCCATCACCAAAATAGCGCAGGTCATCCAGCAGGGACTGATAGCTGACAGCAGCGTTCTTGCCGGCGATGAACTGCAGGACAGGCCGCAAAACCGAGCAAAGCTCCGGCACGTCAGAACAGGCAAGAATCCGTCGGAGCTTTGAGCGGGCAGGATCACTTTCCCTGTTCCACTCATATGCCGCACACAAAGCCGCTCCCAGTCCAAGAGATCCGTCGCTTTCACGCCCGCTCTTTGCAATGGCGGCAAGAACCAATGCGTAAGGAAGCCGTTCCCAGTTTCTGTCCAGATGAACACCGTAATCCGCCAGGTATTCCCAGCACTGGTACTCCGTAACGGGATTGTCCGCCCGCTTAAGGGCAGCCCGGAAAGCGGAGTCGTTTTTAAGCCTCGCAAATACGCGTTTCGCGAGCGTTTCCTTTTGCTCAGATTCCATCTATCTCTCCTCCTTCACGTTTTTTATCCCCGGTGTGTTCTTTGCCCATGCCTCCATCTGCCTTGCGGTATCCTTGGGGCAGTTCTCGTCATAAATCCGGTTGACAAAAGACCAGAATTTCCGGTACAACGGCTGAAGGCCTTCCTGAGCATCCGGACCGGAGCATATATCAATCACATGCTGGAATTCATGCTCGCAAAGCTGCCAGAACACGCTGGTTGCATTGGAGGCAAAGCTTTTTCCGTCAACCTTCAAATTCTTATAATATGAGCTGACGCA
>CAMNGY010000289.1 GCA_946538795.1 uncultured Treponema sp. | reverse complement strand
GGGAGGGGCTTCGGGCCCCGCCTGTGCTCGGACTTCAAGTACGACTCCTGCTTCGCGTCGTTCGTGCTGGTCTCAAAGGGCAGCTACCAGAACGAGCTGAACATAACCTACCCCTTCTCACTGGTGGCGACGGGCGTGGACGGAAAGGCCATACACATCATACCCGCCTACTGGTTCATCTACAACATGTTCGCGATAGTCCGCAACAAGTACAAATTTGCCGCGCGGGACAAGAGGGTTGTGAAAGTACAGACTATTGAAACCAACCCGCTCGCGCCGGACACCATGCAGGAGGTGGAAGTGGCCATAGGGAGGCTCATCGAGCTTACCGGGCGCTACCTGCGGCTGCCTGCTGAATCCCTTGAGGCCATGACAGTGGACAATCCCCGGCCGGAATTCCTATTTGAGATGCGGCAGAAGGCCGCCACTGCGGCGACTGAGGAGGAGGGCAGGCAGATAGCCAAGGACTACCTGCACCAGAACCCGGACGCAAAATTCCTGCTGCTGGACGACCGCTGCCAGCGCAAGTACGGGGCCATAATAGAGAAGCCGGCCCAGGCATACCGGGAATACAGGCGGATAATGAAGTACTTTGCCGTGGAGAGCCTGATGCAATGGGGACTGGAAAGGGGTGTGGAGGAACTGGATTCGGGTGACATAGCGAGGATAAAGGAGATTCCCCTGTACACCAGCTGGATGAACGTTGGCGGCCAGGTCATCCCCGCGCCTAAGGTTTTCGAGCTTTTTTCCCTGGTGAAGATAGGCCGCATAAAGGGATGGGCGGAAGTCCACGCCTTTTACGACGAGTGCCAGAAGTCATATACTGATTACAAGGCCCGTTACGCCATATACCTTCTGGAGCTGCTGTACAGCCGTGACAGCGGGACATTCGGCAAGGAGATATACGCCGACATAACGAAGGACGTGGCCTATGTATCCATGAACATGCTGGAGTCATCCATATCTTCCCGCGAGAAGGACTACACGGACTTCTTCCGCTCCATCACGTTCAGGAACAAGAGGGAGCGCGATACCGTCCTTGGTTCTTTGGAGGATAACTCCTTCCTCAAGCACCTGCGCCATTCTACGGATGAATTCAACGGCGTGCTGGACAAGATATTCAGGAAACTTCGTTAGGGAGGGGAAGGAACTATGATAAAGGCAGAGATACAGGACAAGGAGCTGGGGGAATTCCTGCAGGCCCTTCCGGCTGACGACATGATTCATTTCACCATGGCGGACGGAAGGTTCCGGGGAGCGCTCTTTCACGGGACGCACCTGGTGAACCAGATGCGGGCACAGCACGCCGCGGCATGGCAGACATCGGCTCAGGGGCCTGACATACTGGAAAGCTACATATTGGGCCAGGCATGCCTGTGCGCGGCCCTGCTGATTCCGGCAGTCATGAAGGGACGGGAGCACGTGAGCTGGACGTATGACGTGGAGTCCGCCCCTGCGCGGGGATTCTGCGTGGAGGCGGATTCCGCCGGATGGGTGCGCGGCCACCTGCTTACCGACAGGATCCCCATAGAAAAGCCTCTTGAAAGCTGGGATCTGAAGGCTTTCCTGGGAGGGGAGGGAATAATGTCCGTGCAGACAGTCCGCCCCGGCGACAAATATCCGCAGACCAGCTCCGTCAACACGACCGGAAGCATAGCGGACGACCTGGTGTTCTACTTTGACCGCAGCGAGCAGATAAAGACCGCACTTACGACATCAATCCAAATGGACAGACAGGGACGGGTTATCGGTGCGGGCGGAATATTTTTGCAGGTCATGCCCGAGACCGGCGGCAGCTACAATGGAGTTGCGCGGAAGGGCAGCCAGCTGTCCTCATCCCCGGATGACAAGCTGGACGAAAAACTCTTGTCCCGCCTGGAAGAGAGGTGCGTCAGCAAGCCGTCCATAGGGAGCTGGTTCAGCGAGGGCAAGGGGTGCGAGGATTACCTTTCGATGGTGTTCAGGGAGTTCTCCCCGGTCATTGCACTGCACCGGAGCGTTGTCTACGACTGCCCCTGCTCCAGGGAACTCTTCCTGAAGCACGTCCGTGCCTTGCCCGAAGCGGAGCTTTCCGACATACGGCGGAAGGGGGAGCCGCTGGAGCTGGTTTGCCGCAACTGCTCATCCGTATACAATATCTTGCCTGACGAACTGTAGGCCCGGCCAGCTGTTCCGCCTTTTAGGTTGTTCATAATGCCCGTTCGTGGGTGGCACGAATGAGCATTATGGTATGGCACGAATGTCCATTCGTGGGTGACACGAACGGGCATTATGGTGTGGCGCGAATGGACATTCCGGTGTGGTGCGAATGGACATTATGGTATGTCCGGAATGTTTGACAGCTGGATTCTTTTGAAGTAAAATGAAGGCACAGCAAGGAGCCTGTCCGGACCCGTGATGCACGTTAGGTGCGCGGAAGGAGGCTTCGTCCGCCCACTCCCTATTTTTTTAACGGCACGGGCCGCGAAAGGGAGAGTCATGCCCGGAGGGATGGGGTAAAGAGGAGGTCACGTGTGAATGTTGTCTTGTCGCATTACGGCGAAGGCTATTTCTCCGTTCAGTTCACGGACGGCTTCAGCCCTGATGCCCTGTCGGCTGTCAGGAAGGTCAGCGGCCGGGTCTGGAACAACGAGAGGAAGCTCTGGCTTATCCCGGAAAGGCGCTCTTCCTGCAATCAGCTGCTCGAAAAGCTCTATGAGACCGGTCTGTTCAATGTTGAATCCGGGGAGGGTCCCGCAAGCGCCGTCAGGACGATTCCTTCCCTCAGCAAAGAAACTTCGGGCACGGAGCTCAGCCGGCTCCACGAGGCACTGGCCGTCCGCCACTACAGCCCCCGAACGATGGAACGCTACGAAAAGTGGGTGTCGGATTTCCTGGCGGCCAGCGGGAAAGAGCCCGGGCTTCTGGGCCAGTGCGAGATAAATACGTATCTGGAAGGGCTCGCCCTGAAAAAGCACGTGAGCGCGTCCACCCAGAACCAGGCCCTGGCAGCCCTGCTCTTCTACTTCCGCTTCGTCAGGAACACGCCCGTGGACAAGCTCTCGTCGGTCATCCACGCAAAGAAAAAGCCCCGCATCCCCGTGGTGTTCAGCAGGGAAGAGGTCGGCAAGGTGATAGAGAAGCTTGACGGGACCAAAAAGCTGATCGCAAGGCTCCTGTACGGGACCGGGATGCGGCTGAACGAGGCCCTGTCGCTCAGAATACAGGACCTGGACTTTGACCGGGGCGAAATCATCGTGCGGCACGGCAAGGGCGACAAGGACCGGCACGTGATGCTGCCGCAAAAGCTTGTCCCGGAGCTTAGGGCCCACATCGAGCAGGTCAGGAAGCTGCACGAGAAGGACCTGTCCGAAGGCTGGGGCGAAGCAAGCCTTCCCGATGCGCTTGCCGCAAAGTACTCGTCGGGATGCCGGGAATTCAAATGGCAGTGGCTGTTCCCGCAGAAAAACCGCTGGGTCAATGCCTCTACCGGCGAGCAGGGCCGCTACCACATGGACGAGTCCCTTATGCAGCGTTCCGTCAAGCAGGCCGTGCTTGAGGCCGGCGTGAACAAGAACGCGAGCTGCCACACATTCCGCCACTCCTTCGCGACCCACCTGCTGGAGGCCGGCTACGACATCCGCACCA
>CAMNGY010000288.1 GCA_946538795.1 uncultured Treponema sp. | reverse complement strand
TGCCAGCCCCGCTCCTCGCTCTCCTTCCTGAAGTATTCGCTGTCAGCCCCCCGCACGTCAACGAAGTGCCTTGCAAGCTCCAGGTAGCGGGCCTCACCGGTTGCTCCGTACATGCGCACGAGGGCCAGCTCCACTTCCGGGTGTCCCGGATAGCCGGGGGCCTTTCCTGTGATGAAATGATCATAGATGTGATCGGCCATGCGGCACATTATGTCAAGCAAGGTTCGTTTGCCCGTACATTCATAGTAAGCGACGGCGGCTTCCATCATGTGGCCCGCGCAGTACAGCTCGTGAGCTTCCCTCAGGTTGGTCCAGCGCTTGCCGCGCTCCTTGACGGTGAAGTAGCTGTTAAGGTATCCGTCCTTTTCCTGCGCCCGGCCTATGAGGGCAATCATCTGGTCGCAGCGCTTTTCCAGCGCGGCGTCCGGCTTCAGGGCCAGCGAGTAGGCGGCGGCTTCCAGCCATTTTGCCACGTCGCTGTCCTGGAATACCATTCCGTGGAATTCCCCGGAGCAGCTGCCGGTCTCGATCACTTGGGCGGCAAGGCGGAAGTTTTCCACGGCATGGCTTTTTTCCACGCCGGGAATTCTGTCGTTGAGGATGTCCTCTTGGTAAGGAATGACTGTGCCTGTGACAAGCCTGCTGTAGCGGCCCAAAAAACTGTCGTCGACGTTGAAAAGCCTTAAAGTGTCCATAATAGTCCGATTATAAAGCCCTCGTCGGAATCTGTCAAAATTTTTCGTATGCGGATGGGCGGGCGATGTCTTTTGCTCCTTGGACGTGGAGGCCCTGCTATCAGGCCGTCCAAATTTTTTCCGTGCGCGGAGGGGCGGGAGCGGTTGTTGCAAAGAAAGGCTTTTTTTTGTATAATTATGCAAAATTTCTATATTTCAGGGGTTTTATATGCAAAGCACCACAGAAGAGAAGAACGGTTTCATCAACAAGCTTTCTATATTGGCTCAGAACAATGACCCCATAGACCATAGCCTGTACGCCAAGTATGATGTCAAGCGAGGCCTGCGCTATGCGGATGGCCGCGGTGTGCTGGTAGGATTGACCCGGATAGGAGACGTAGTCGGCTACGAGGTTCAGGACGGCAAGAAGGTTGCGGTCCCTGGAAAGCTCGTGTACCGCGGCTACAGCGTTGAAGACATAGTGCGCGACATAGAAAGCCGCCATGAGTTCGGCTACGAGCAGTGCGCCTACCTCCTGCTCTTCGGAAACCTTCCCACCCGGCGGCAGCTGGAGGAATTTACGGCATTCCTCGGGGAACTGAGGATGCTTCCCCCGAACTTCACGGAAGATATGATAATGAAGGCCCCTTCCTGCGACATAATGAACAAGATGGCGCGCGGAGTCCTGGCATCCTATTCATATGACCCCGATCCTGAGAACAGGAATGTGGCGAATATCCTGAGGCAGTGCATAGAGCTGATTTCCCGTTTCTCAACGCTGGCGGCCTACGGCTATCAGGCCAAGCGCCGCTATTATGACGGCAAGAGCATGTACATACACAATCCCGTGCCGGAGCTGTCCACGGCGGAAAACTTCCTGCGCCTGATCCGCAGCGACAGGAGCTATACTCAGAGCGAGGCTGAGATTTTGGACCTGGCCCTCATCCTGCATGCGGAGCACGGAGGAGGAAACAACTCCTCGCTGACCGTCCACGTGGTCTCGTCCGCTGACACGGATACCTATTCTGCGATTGCGGCTGCCGTCGGATCCTTGAAGGGACGCAGGCACGGAGGTGCCAACATTCGCGTCATGGAGATGATGGACGACATAAAGGCCAACGTCCGCGACTGGAGCAATGAGAACGAGATAGCCGAATACCTGCGGAAGATTGCCCGCAAGGAGGCCTTTGACCACACGGGGCTGATTTATGGACAGGGGCATGCCGTCTACACCATAAGCGATCCCAGGGCCACTTTGCTGCGTGACAAGGCGGAGGAGCTTGCGAAGGAGAAGGGCTGCGAGGAGGAATTCGGTCTGTACAGGAGCATCGAGAAGCTGGCCCCAAAGATTCTGGAGGAATTCCACGGCGGCGACAAGAAGATATGCACGAACGTGGACTTCTATTCGGGCTTTGTCTACACCATGCTTAACATACCGCGCGAGCTTTTTACCCCCCTCTTTGCCATAGCACGTATAGCCGGATGGTCCGCCCACCGCATAGAGGAGATAGTTGCAGGCGGCCGTATTTACCGTCCGGCCTACAAGAACGTTTCCACCGAGCGGGCATACATTCCCATGGAGGATCGTGTGGAGCAGGAGAGTTTCCCCGCTGCCGCTGTGGAGGAAGGTGTCAGGACGTCGGGACCTTCTGACTGATTGCGGGCCGGGAAAGCCTTAGGGCTGGGCATTTTCATCGCATTTTCGAGGTTCCCTTGTATCGAAAATGCCAATATAGCCACAAGGCAAGACTGAGCTTCTTTGAGCTTTCATAAAATGAACTCCCTCCGCTTGTGAAAACGGAGGGAGTAATAAGGAGAAAACTAAAGGAGCACCGGCCGGAAACTGCGGCTTGCTACCCCTTCTTCAAAAGAATAAAGGACTACTCTGTCAGAATCTTTATGATTTCGGCTTTGTCCGTAGTGTTGAGGATTTGTACCCTCTTGTCGGCAGACTTGAACAGCAGGCTGACTTCTGCCAGGAACTGCAAGTGCGGCCCGGTTTTGTTCACGGGAGAAAGCGTCATTATAAAAATCCGGCAAGGATCCTGATCCAAACTGTCGAAGTCAACGGGATTGTCAGATATGCCGATGCAAGCAACGAGGTCTGAGACTGTGTCGGTCTTTCCGTGGGGAATGGCTATTCCGTGTTTCATTCCCGTGGACATCTTGCGCTCACGGTCCAGAACGCACTCCCTGGCGGCATCCTTGTCAGTGACCTTTCCTGCCTTCACAAGCACATCGAGCAGTTCATCTATAATCTCTTCCTTCTTTGTTCCCTTCAAATGAAGTTCTACCGTTTCCGGCGTTAATACAGTTCGTAAGTCCATAGAATCAATTTTATGTTCAGAACGGAGATTTGTCAAGGAAAAAACGGCGTTTTAAGCGTAAATCGCTCCCTTATGGCTCCGTGTCAGCCACATGCCGGCCATCCGCGTCGTTTTCGGTGATTTGCACTTGTTCTAAAGTCAAAACTAGTATATCATAAGGAGAAATTGACTACGGAAAGGACTGTAAGCCTCCGATAAGGGAATTGGGTAATTTTAATTTACAGGACGTATCATATGGGAAGTGCAGAGAACGAAGATTTTAATGCTAAGATTGTAAAGGCTGTGGAGGACAAGGTTGCATGGTTCAACAGCAGCGTACTTCCCAAGGTCCAGGAAGGTTACCGCAACCATCTGATTTTCGTCAAAAACCTTACGAACGCACTCCAGAGGCGCTCCCTTATCACTCCAGATCCCTATAAGAATGACAAGAAGATTACGGACGTTGCCTGCATAGATGAGGGGCCCTTCAACGATGCGGAGCGGGCAACCCAGCTTGGCATACGTCTGGGGCAGTATGAGAATATGGTAGATTTCATCTGCACCTACGTCAAATTCTCCGTTGAGCAGCTGCCCACCGCAAAGATAAAGAAGCTGGTTGACTTCAACAACTCATTCTCATGGAACGCG
>CAMNGY010000287.1 GCA_946538795.1 uncultured Treponema sp. | reverse complement strand
CTGAACCGCACGGCTCCTTCCTTTTCGGCCGCGCTTATTCCCAGCCCGTCCAGGTCGGGACGCGAGTGGGATCCTGATGAGCATGCGCTGCCAGTGGAAATGTAAAAGCCGTCCTCGCTGAGCGCCCGCTCCATTACCTGGCCTGGTATTCCCGGAAAAGCGGCCTGCACGACCCACGGACTGTATTTTCTTTCGTTGGCCTCATCTTCGCGGGCATACGGGAGAACCCTCACGCCCTTTATCTCCAGCAGGCCGCGCACGAAATTCCGTGTCCATTCCCTCTGCATTTCCAGCCTGGCACGGCTTTCTGGGTTGCCCGAATGTATATAATATCGGCGGAGCGCAAGGGCCAGAGCTTTCGCCCCGAAAAGGTTCTCAGTTCCGCTCCGCAAGCCCTTTTCCTGGCCGCCACCACGAAGGAAAGGCGTGAAGGGTCTGGCAGCATACAAGAGGCCTATGCCACGCGGACCGCGTATCTTGTGGGCAGAAAAAGCCGCGGAGTCTATGCCCTTGCGGGCCAAATCCAGCTCTATCTTTCCGGCCGCCTGAACGCAGTCCACATGAAAGAAAGGCTTCCTCCGTTTGTTTCCCCAGCTTTCCAACGCGTCAGCTATGTCATACACGGGCTGTATGGCGCCTGTCTCATTGTTCACCGCCATGATGCTGACATACACGCTGTCATCGCGAAGTGCCTTAGTCACGGCATCGGGAGTCACAATACCATCCTTGTCCGATTTGACCTCAATAACCTGCCAGCCACAGGCGGCCAACGACTTCGCCATCTCCCTGTTCGCAGGATGCTCTATCTGGGACAACAGGACGCTGCCCTTTTGGGGCCGGTTCAGAACTGAAAGAAGGGGAATGTGGTCGCTTTCGGTTCCGCCAGAAGTGAAATAAACGCTTCCTTCAGGAATGCCCAGGACTTCCGCGATGTCTGACCGGCAGCGCTCCAGGGCTTCCCTTGCGTCCTTCCCCGCCCCATGTATGCTTGAGGGATTGCCCCAATGCTCCAGGGAAAAGTCCAGTGCCTCGCGCAGGATTCCGGGGTCTGCCGGGGCGGTCGCCGCCCAGTCAAAGTAATGAGAGATGTCTATCATGCATCTGATTGTAGCGACTTTCACTTGTCTGGACAACAGGCGGCGGGCTAAATGCGCCGGAGGGTTCTCCATCCCCTGCGGCGGGCTAAAAGCGCCGGCGGCAGTATTCCTCGATCGGAATACGCTCACCGTTGTCAAGGACTGTCAGCCCCTTCTGGACACAGCGGCCGTTTTTTCCGACATACAGGGAGAGCACCGGCTCCAGAGCGTTGAAGTCGTTCCCCTGTATGCGGTCCACGTAGCGGGCATAGTTCTCCTGCATGTAGTACTCGTCAAACCCATAATCCAGGCGCACGCTATGGGAATTGAACCAGCGGCACTTCGCCTCTATATAAACACATCCATCATCCAAGCCTTTCTCCGGAAGCTCCAGACGGATGCCGGTCACGGTCCATATACCAGCATCCCCCTCTTTCATGCGGCAGTAGACTTTTTTGTCCCTGCGCCCCGACATGTTTTCCAAGCTCCCGTCATCAAGGGTGTCCGACTGCAGATCGGACTGGTCAAAGTTCAGCCTGACATAGCGGCCCTTGAAAGGGCTGAAAGGATCGTAAGCCCTGCAAGAAAGAGAGATGACGCTTCCCGTCCTCAGCGCATGGCTTTTCACCCTGGTCGTATACAGAAGGAGCGAAAGCGCGACTGACACCTGCAGGATGACAACACAGGCCACGAGCGCAAGCCTGCCTTTATCCGTCAATTTCATCAGCAACCTCCCCGGACATCTGTTTCCGGCCCTCAACGCGGTGCAAGAGCAGGTTCAGAAGCAGCATGGCAACACCAAGCACAATGAAAAGGATTCCCTTCGCAACAAAGCCGTAGTCATCGCTGAAAAACTTTATGACTATGGCCAACGCGGCATAACAAGCCGCGATGTTAGCCTTGGCAAGTGAAGTTTCCATGTACGCTTCGTAAATAAAATAACCTGCCACAAGGAAAACAAACACGAAGCTGCAGAACGACATGGCTTTGTCCAAAGTCCTGGCAACAGGGTCACTTCCCGAAACACCCGCGACAAGGATAGCGAACAAGAACGCGGCCACGATCAGAGAATACAAGGCGAACGCGTAATTGAAACGCCTCTTTTTCCTGAGCAGGCGTATGGCAGGTGACAAGGCCATTGCAACGTAGGCAAGCAGGGCAAGGCACAAGGGAAGAAGGCATGCACGGCCAATCTGACGGGCATGGTACAGGCTCCCACCCGCAAAAGCAGAGGCGAATACAGCCAGAGAGCAAAGCAGCCCCCACGGGAAACCGCCTTTCCGCTCTTTGGAACGGAAATACAAGGCCGCTAGCAGAGGCATGAGGGGAGAACACAGGAACCATGTCCCCGTATTATGGTACAATACAGCAATGGTGACAAATATGAACACTGCGGTATACGGAATGCAGTCCAGCCTCCCCTGCCAGCGAAAACGCACATAGCCATACACGCCAGCAAGTACAAACATATAAAGGAACACGTACAGGCTTTCTTCGTCCACATCCGGTCCGGCATAACGCCAGAGCAATGCCGCAGCAAGCACAAGCAGCGGCAGGATGACCAGCAGGTCCAGAGAATCTTTCCATCTCTTTGACAGGAACAGCAGGACAAGGGCGGCAAGGGCAACACACGCACATGAGGCCATCTGAAACGGCATGGATCCCGGCTCGTACACCGCAAAAGCGCTTCCCTCCTGCAAAAGCAGGACTACGCAAGGCATCCAAACAGCCATGAGGCCCCTGGAAACAGCGCAAGCCACGTGACTTTCCTTACCGCACCTGCCGGCCCAATAATGTCCCGTAGCAACAAACAGCAAAAGAAATGCCGACACGGACAGGACAGGACAGTTCAGCTTCATGATCAGCACTGCCGACCAGAAAAAATACACGGCCAGAGCGACGAAAGGCAGGACATAAAACGAAAGTCCCCGAACCTCCCGGCCTGCAGATCCGGATTTTTCCGAGCTTACGGCGACATGCCATGAACAAGCGAAAAGCAACAGGAAGAAATATATCATGCAGACTGCTTCTTTATCAATCGGGAACGCAAGCCCCAGCAGCAAAAGGAGCATTACCGCAACGCATACTACAAGTATGTCCATGTATTTTCCGAGTGCCCGCGAGCGGACCAACAGTAATACGGAAACGAACAGATAAAGCGCGTAGATGACAAGCTGGAAAGGAAGGGCCAGGGGCCTGAACATGGCGCAAATGTACAGCGAAGCCCCGTGCCAGGACGGGCTGGGGTCAAGCGACAGGGATGCTGTCACAGCAAGCATGGCGGCAAACAGGACCACGCGTATGACAGATCCGCGATATGCCCCGGTCGCCACAAGAAGGAGCAAGAGCGAGAATATCGCAAGAACCGGCAAATTCAGCTGGGTCATGCAGGCCGAAATCAGCAAGCAGAAAAGCAAGAAATAGGAATGTTTCCTGACAGACCAGAGCGTGTGGGCAAGGAACAAAACGGAAAAGAGAAGCACCATTGCTGTCGGGGCAAGGAAAACCTTTCGGCCCAAGCTTTCCGGGACAAATCCGCACACAATAAAAAGAC
>CAMNGY010000286.1 GCA_946538795.1 uncultured Treponema sp. | reverse complement strand
GGGGTTGCCCCTGCTCCTGATGCGGCTTCAGCTATGCCTACAGCTGGGCAGACGATGAGTTCGCCTGCTATGAATCCAAATATAATGATGGGGCAGCCGATGATGCAGCAGCCCCTTATGGGAGTGAATATGGCTGGAATGCAACCGCTGTCAACACCGCCAAATGTTCAGTCCCTTGCTTTCCCGAACCTGCAGCAAGCTGGAGGCAGTACGGAGCAGGGCAACATTGGCCTTATCATGGATGTCTTTATGGAGATGACGGTCGAGCTTGGCCGTACAAAGAAAACCATAAAGGAAATCCTCGGTATGGGCGAGGGAACGATTATAGAGCTTGATAAACTTGCCGGAGAACCGGTAGATATTTTGGTAAACCATAAACCTATAGCTAAGGGCGAAGTCGTAGTCATTGATGAAAACTTCGGTGTCCGCGTCACGGAGATCCTTCCGGCGATCGAACACGTCACAAGCCAGATGTAGGTTGAATGCCGTCCGGCTGAGTGGGATTGGCTGGCGGCTGTTTCAATATGGGTGGGGGAACATACGATTTACTCAAAAAAAGTTATGGCAGCTTTAATAGGGGTTGCTACCATGATTTTCCTTTCTCAGGCTTTAAACGCTCAGGTCGCGGGTCCTTCTGATGAGGGGCCGGGCCAGGGCGTTTCTGCTGTATCTGAGGAAGCTGGTGCTTTTAGCGAAAGAGATATAGATTTCTCTTCTTGGGGAGCCTCCTCTTCGCCTGACGGGGCCGGGACCGTTTCGCTATCTCCTTCTGTAGGATTCGGTTCCTATGTCAAGATGCTGCTGGTCCTGGCGTTGGTCGTTGCCGTAATCATCCTGATATTCCGCTATGTAAAGAAGATTTCGGGCTTGTCCGCACCTTTGGACGGTGATGACACGTTCCTGCGCCATGTATCCGGGGTTTCCCTGGGAATGAACAAGAGCGTGCAGATAGTTACCCTGCTGGACAAGGCTTATATCCTTGGCGTAAGCGATAACTCGGTAAACCTCATAGGCGAGGTAGAGGACAAGGAACTTGTAAATGCGATGAACCTCTGGTCAGATAAGAGAAGCAGGACGGCTAAACCCCGTTCTTTTTCGGACGTGCTGGACCTCTTCATGTCAAAGGGACCCCGGGGCGGTGAAAAAAGCGCGGAGGAGACCTTTTCTGGCGGACGGATGCAGGAGCTTGTGGACAGCATACATGAGCAGAACATGCGCTTTGAGGGAGGTGAGGACCTATGAACGTCATGATTCGCGCTGTTAGATGCCGCTTCTTTTTGCTTCTGGCCCTTCTTGCCTTGTGGGCCTTTATGCCAGCCTGGTCGCAAAGCAGCGGTAACGAGAACTTCCCTGCCGGGTCCACCCAGGGAACGACAGAGATGTCCGAGGGAGTGACCGGGATTGATTTCCCCAACATAACTTTTTCAGCATCTGCGCCTCAGGACGGACATCAGGTCGCCTTCAGCATAGAACTGCTTCTTCTCCTGTCAATCCTGACCCTTGCGCCGAGCATCATGCTCCTCTGCACCTGCTTCCTGCGCTTTTCCATAGTGCTGGATTTCATAAAGCGCGCCTTGTCCCTGCAGCAGGTGCCTCCGACTGCCGTCCTTAACGGAATAGCCTTGTTTATGGCGATATTCTGCATGAGGCCGACCTTTCAGAACCTTTATACCCAGGCCTTCAAACCCTTGTCCGATAATGAGATAACCCTGACTGAGGCATACGGCAGGGCGGAAAAGCCGATAAAGCTCTGGATGTTCAGCCAGATGGACGAAAACATGGGGGGCAGGCCTGCTTATGAGTCTTATGTCGGCAACTTCATGAAGATGGCCCATTTGGAGCAGCCCAGGAACCTGGAGGAAGTCCCTATGAGCATTATAATTCCTTCATATATACTGCATGAGCTGACTGTTGCCTTTAAAATCGGGGTTTTGCTTTACATCCCCTTTATAGTCATAGACATGGTAGTGGCGAGCATACTGATGAGCATGGGCATGATGATGCTTCCGCCCGTGCAGATTTCAATGCCCTTCAAGCTGATGCTATTCGTCCTTGTGGACGGCTGGGGGCTTTTGACGACCCAGCTTTTCAACAGTGTTATGTAGGAAGGAGGAATAAGGTATGTCTATAACTGAGATAGCGGGCCTTATGAGGGAGGGCATTCTGCAGGTTTTCCTGCTGTGCGCCCCTGTCCTGGGCGGAGCACTGGTCATAGGTCTTGTCATTGCGATTTTCCAGGCTACGACTTCGATACAGGAGTCCACGCTGACATTCCTGCCTAAGCTCGTAACGATTCTTGTTGTCCTTGCTTTGCTGGGAGGCTTCATGTTTACGGAGCTTGCCGGCTATACTATGAGGCTCTTCGGGCAGATAGGCAGAATGTAGGAGAGGGAATGCGGTAGGATATGCTGGAGAAAATCGTAGGGAGCGCGCCCTTGTTCCTTCTTGTCGCGGCGCGGTGTTTTGCCCTTATCATGAGCCTTCCCCTTTTCTCTTCCAGGACTGTGTCGCGCCTGCCGAAGGTCGCGCTTGCCTTTTATCTGGCAAGCTTTGAATTCCCCCAGCTTTCGCTTCGGGATGGTCTGTTCTCTTCTTATATGAATTACCTGTCCTTGGACGGCAATTTTTCTTTGGAGTACATACTCCTGCTTGCAGGCGAGGCCCTGATAGGTGTCATAATAGGTTTTTACGTAAGCGTGATTTTTGCGGCGTTCAGCACTGCCGGTCAGTTTTTTGCTTTCCAGATGGGGTTTGCGGCAAGCTCCGTGTATGATTCCATGAGCGAGGTTGAGAATCCTCTGATGGGAGAGTTCCTGAATTTCATAGCGATGCTGGTCTTCTTGGAGAACGGCTATTTCCAGAGCCTGTTCGTGCGAGGACTGGATTCCAGTTTCAGGAGCCTGAACGTCTTTTCCGTGCTGGAGAATACGGACCGCCTGGCGTCATTCATGATGGGAAGCTTGACGACCTTGTTTTATAACGCCCTGCTTATTTCCCTTCCCTTGGTCGCAACCTTGTTCCTGGTGAACGTGACGATGGGCATCTTGTCCAAAGCTGCTCCGCAGATGAACTTGCTTGCCGAAGGTTTCCCGATCCTCATGCTGACGAGTTTCTTTATCCTTTCTTTCCTTATGCCCCACTTGATACAGTTCTTTATGGCCAGTTTCAGGCATGCCTTCCAGGCTTTGCAGAACTTGTTCTCGCAGGTCGGCTATCAGGCAGGAGGCGGTCTATGAGCCAGATAGACCTGCAGTGGTTTGCTGCCGAGGAGGAGGGCAAGACCGAGGAACCGTCAGAATACAAGCTCCGTAAAGCCAGGGATGAGGAAGGCCGCGTCCCCAAAAGCCAGGAGCTGAATTCTACGCTCATATATCTGTTTCAGATATTCCTTCTCACCTTTCTGGGGTCTTGGTTGCTCCGCAGCTTCAAGAACTGCTTCGTATATTTCTATTCGAATATCTTCGCCCTGAATTTTACGGATTACACTGTTGCCTATGTTTTTGTCAGTTATTTCGTGAAAATGGTCATTCCTTTCGGGCTATTGGGCATGCTGATAGGCATCGTCGCCAACCTTGTGCAGAACAAGGGCTTCCTTTATGCCCCGAAGCTGATAATGCCAAAGTTTGACAAGCTTATCCCTC
>CAMNGY010000285.1 GCA_946538795.1 uncultured Treponema sp. | reverse complement strand
GAATCTATGATTGCCTTCCGTGTTTTCTCTACCCGCCTGTCCATAGCGTTTCCGAACAAATTCATATTTTTATCCGCTTCCGAACAAGTTCCGCCTGCTGTTCTTAACATGCCCGCCGGATGCGGATATAGTTTCAGGCGGACGGTGTGTCCGCTTCTGGATGTATTGTATCATACTTTTTGAAGAGAGGGTAGCTTTCTATGGAGAATATTTCCGCATGGTACCAAAAGAACGGTGACAGGCTCCGTCTTGTCTTCGTGGTTATATCAGGCGCATGTCTTTTCGTGTCCTTGCTTTTGGGGTGGACCGGGAATGCCAGCCTGGCCGCCCGTTGTGATCCCGCCTGGGCCGCGATTGTTTTGTGCGGCGTTCCGATTGTCCTTGGCGCGATTGTCGGGCTTGTGCGGGACCACGACATAACGGCGGACGTGCTCGTTGCCCTTGCCCTCATAGGCTCGCTCATCCTGAAGGAATTCTTTGCAGCGGGGGAGGTAGCCTTCATCATGCAGGTCGGCTCCATCCTTGAGGACTTCACTTCGGAGCGGGCAAAGAAAGGCATCTCCAGGCTCATAAAGCTCAGCCCGCAAAAGGCCAACCTCTATGAGGGCGGACTTGTACGAATCGTCGATGCGGCGCAGGTCAGGCAGGGAGACATCATCCAGGTGCTGGCGGGAGAGGCTGTGCCCGTTGACGGTAAAATCATCAGGGGCTGCACGAGCGTTGACCAGAGCGCGATGACCGGCGAGTCCGTGCCGGTGGAGAAGAACGCCGGAGACCTTGTTATGAGCGGAACGATAAACCAGAGCGGGGTTATCCTGATTGAGGCCATGAAATCCGCGGAAGACAGCTCCCTGCAAAGGATGATACGGCTGGCGGAGTCCGCCGACGCGCAGAAAGCAAGGATTGTCAGAAAGGCGAACGTGTGGGCGGCCTGGCTTGTGGTCATCTCCCTTGCCACGGCGATTATTGCCGGCATCGTGATTGGAAGGGCGAGCGGGGATGCCTGGCTCGGATTCGAGCGGGCAGTGACTGTCCTTGTCGTCTTCTGTCCGTGCGCGTTCGTGCTGGCGACCCCTACGGCAATCTCCGCGGGAATAGGAAACGCGTCCAGGCACGGCGTTCTCATCCAGTCGGGAGAGGCCCTTGAGCGGATGGCCGGGGCCAGCGTCGCGGTCTTTGACAAGACCGGAACGCTCACCAAAGGCAAGCCCGTCGTAGTGAAGGTGGAAAGCCTTTCTGACGTGGAGAGCGCAGAGATTGTCAGAATAGCCGCGTCAGGGGAATCGGAATCGACCCATCCCTTTGCCAGGGCAATCTTGGATTACAACAAGAGCGGCCTGTATGAGATTGAAAACCATACGACTGCCGCGGGAAGCGGAATCAGCTTTGACATCGGGGAAAAGCATTACTACGTGGGAAAGGTCAGCGGCGGAACGGAAGGCAGCTCGCTTGTCGGCGTGCATGAGGGGGAGAAGCTCCTTGGAATCATACACATTCAGGATGCCGTGAAGGAGGGAGCCCGCGGCATGATGGCGGACCTGAAGTCGCTCGGCATACGTACCGCAATGCTTACGGGCGACAACGAGAATGTCGCCCGCATTGTGGCGGAGACGCTCGGCGTGGATGATTTTGTCGCCGGCTGCTCGCCCGAGGACAAGATGCGCTTCATAAAGAAGCAGGAGTCCGAAGGGCACAAGGTCGCTATGTTCGGCGACGGCGTCAATGACTCACTGGCCTTACGGAGCGCGTTCGCGGGAATCGCGATGGGCGGGATCGGGAGCGATGTGGCGATAGAGAGCGCGGATGCGGTCATAGTCCACGACAATCTGGATGCCGTGCCTTACCTGTTCAGGATTGCAAGGAAGACCCAGAGGCGCATAACGCTGAACCTTTGCATCTCCATGATCCTGAATTTCGCCGCGGTTTTCCTTGCCGTCACGGGAGTCCTGAACACCGTGTGGGGTGCGCTCTTCCACAACTGCGGCTCGGTGCTTGTCGTGATAAGCGCATTCCTGCTGCTGTTCTCTGAGGGCTAATCCCAGATTCCTACCACTCGAAGCGTGCCCAGCGGTCGTTCATCTTGGGAAGGAGGGTCGCGAAGAGCCAGCCCCCGAAGGAGTGCTTGCTCATCTCCTCGTTGAAGCTGTGCTCCTCCGTCATGCGGACACCTTCCACCAGGGCGGCTATCTCGTTCCCCGACCAGGTCCCGCTCTTGAACACGGCGTTCGTGTTCTTTACGGTATCGTGATATTTCTGGTTCTTCACCATCATCGGGTTGTTCTGCTCGGCAATCAGCGTCGCGCCGGGGAAGTTGTTTTTCAGGATAGAAAGAATCGTCTTTATCTCATCCAGCGTGAAGTACATGAAAAGCCCCTCGGCAAGGAAGAGGACTTTCCTGCCCGCAGCGGGAATTCCGGACTTGACCTTGGCGCACCAGACATCATCAAGTACGCTGCCTGCAATCATTGTGACGCGGTCGCGCTCCTTGAACACCTTCCGCCGCAGCTCGATGGAGTCCGGCAGGTCAACGTCGAACCAGAGAATCCTGCCGTTGTCCACGCGGGCAAAGCGGTTGTCAAAGCCCGCGCCCAAGTTCACGATGACCGCATCGGGGTTGCCGGCGATGAATTCTTTCACCATGCGGTCCAGCATGACCGTCCGCGCTATCACTCCCTCGTGCGACATGAATTTGTCGTAGGGCTTCGTGTCCAGGCCCAGCGTCCTGACAATCTGCACCGCGACATCATCGTAGATGCGGGCGTTTTTCCTCAGGCTCTCATTGGCCTTTACCGCGACGGGTATGAGGGCCGTCGTCTGTACATCACCAAGTTTTAAATCCATAGTATACTCCTGTTATGGGCATTGAAAAAACGCAGGCGCGGTATTTCCGTGTGCCCTTTTGTTTCCTTACACACACTGCGAGAAGTCCATCAGCGTATACCCTGCCTCCGAGACAGTGCGCGAGAGCCCGTCCTCTTCCAGAGGGCCTTTTGAGCGCACGAGCACGGATTTTTCCGCAAGGTTGACAGTCACCCATACCCCCGGCAGGGAATTGAGCGCGTTCTCCACGTGGCGGACGCAATTGGAACAGTGCATGCCGTCAACCGTGAGCCTGTAACAGCAGGGATAATGAGATGCGTCCCTGTCGGAGACGCGGATTTTCTTTGGCAGGGGGTCGTGCGTTCCGCAGCATGACGAGCCGTATTGTATGCGTTTCTTGACGCTGTTTACGGCAAGGGCTACTATCACCGTCAGAATCAGGCAGATAACTGCTGTTCCCATATTATCCTATGACCTCCCACATGGCGCCCATGTTCTTAAAGCCTCCTTCCGGCATGCAGCCGGAACATGCGGCCCCCTTGGCTGTTCCGCTGTGACCGCTGCTGCATCCTGCAGAACAGCCGCTGCAGCCGGAACAGCCTGTACAGCCGCCGCCGTGCCCGCCGCTGACGGAAGGAACCCTGCGGATTGCCCCGGCCCGTTCGAGGAATTCGATTTTGCGCCGGACATCCGCAACGGAAGTCCCCAGTTCGGAAGCGATAAGTTCCACCGGACGGGAACGGCCGTCTTTCAGCAGCGAGAGCAGTTTTTCCATTTTGTCGCCAGCCCCTTCCGCTTACCAGATGAGAAGCCCGATGTGGTATGCGG
>CAMNGY010000284.1 GCA_946538795.1 uncultured Treponema sp. | reverse complement strand
TTACGCTTCCTGTTTCCCATATTGCCATTTATGCTCTTGTTTGCCGCATACGGTTTTGATGCCATGAAAGATTCCGGGCTGAAACAAAGCTATAAGGCTTTTTCAGTGATTATCGTATGCGCGTTCTTTATCTGCACCTTGCACGAGGGCCTGCAGAACCTGAAAAACGGAAGAAGCGGGGACTACCAGGCGTTCAGCCTTATGGCGCAGGAAAGCTATGACTACATACGGGAGAATACGGGGCCTGACGAGAAGATACTCTTTTTCAAGCCGCGCGTGCTTTACCTTGCGACTGGCAGGAGCGGAGGGTGGTTCCCTAAGTCCTCGCTTGCCTCCCATCTGGAAGAATTTGACTATATACTTTTTTTTGACAATTCGGAAACTCCTGAGGCCAATCCGGGAGTGGAGCCACCCCAAGGCATGAGCCTTGAGCTGGTGTTCTCCAATGCCTGCTTCAGGCTGTGCAGGATTGCGCAGCCTGGCTCTCAGTCCTAATAGTGGAATGCTGATCCGCCGATGAACTCGCGGATAATCGAGCGGTTCGGGACGGCATTTGCCGGAATGGTCGAGAAGTAGCTCAGGAACTGCAGCAGGCGGTCGGCCTCGCTGTATTCCGGCTGCAGGGGCGTGACGCAGCGCAAGAGCGGCTCCGCATAGACCTTAAGTACGGGAATCTCGTAATCCAAGGCTGTGTTGAGCATGGCATCCGCGTTGTTCTGGAAGGGGAATATATGCAGGCGCTCGCCTTTCTGCACGCTTTCCCACATGGCGATAGTGTCAGCGGCGCTCTTGCCCCGGAACTGGGAGTCACGGACTATACGGCGGATAAGGCGGTTGTCGCTCGTCGAAATCCTGTTGTGGTCGTCCAGGTTCAGCTGGGTCAAGGCCGACAGGTAAATCTTGAATTTCTTGTCGGCGGGAACCAAGGGTGTCAGCTTGTCATTCAGGCCGTGGATTCCTTCCATGACGAGGATATCGTTCTCCTCCAGCTTCATCGTGTCGCCCTTGAAGTAGCTCAAGCCCTTGTGGAAGTCGTAGGAGGGCAGCTGCACGGTCTTGCCGTCAAAGAGGTCCACGAGGTTCTTGTTGAGCAGCTCCACGTCCAAGGCCTCAAGGCACTCGTAGTCGTAGTTGCCGTTTTCGTCCTTCGGGGTCTTGTCCCGGCTCAGATAATAGGAGTCCAGGCTGATTATCTTGGGCACGTAGCCTATGGCTTCCAGCTGCAGGCCCAGTTTCTTGCTGGTTGTCGTCTTGCCGGAGGAGGACGGTCCCGCGATGAGGACAACGCGGACGGATGAGCGCTGGTGAATCTGCTCTGCTATGTCCGACATGCATTTTGTCTGAAGCGTCTCCGTTATGTCTATGAAGCCGTTGACTTTCCTGTCGTGGATAAGCTCGTTCAGGGAGGCGGCCGACGTTACGTTGAGCCTTTTGCCCCAGTCCTTGTAGCGGCGGTATATCTCGAATAGCTTTGGCTGGTCTTCGAAAGCCGGCAGGGCGTTCGGGTTTGTGTGCTTGGGGAAACGCAGCAGGAAGCCGCCCTTGTAGAGCATCAGGTCAAAGATTTTCAGCATTCCCGTATTTGCCACGAGGGGAGAGAAATATAGGTCCGAGAAATCTCCCAGCTGGTTCACGCGTATGTAGGCCGGGCAGCGGAAATTCAGCTGCTTGCGGGTTTCGGTCAGACCCAGCCTCTCGAACAGCTGGCATGCTTCCGAATATGAGATGAAGTCCGTGCTTATGACTTCATCGGCATCGATGATGCGTTGCATTTCCTGCTTCAGAAGGTCCAGCTCCTCCTGAACGATAGGGTGCCCGTTTTCTATAGTGTAGTAGTAGCCATAGCCCAAGCTGTGGCCAACCAGGAGCCGTGCGCCCGGAAAAATTTTGTGAGAGGCGGCTGCCAGAACGAAGCAGAGCGAGCGGCGGTATATCTGGGATCCCTCGCTGGTGTCCTCGAATACCGGCTCCACGCTTGCAGTAACCCGTATAGGGCTGTACAGGGAGCACAGCTCGTGGTTTACCTTTACCGCAAGTATTTTCCTGTTTCCTTCCTCGAATCGGTTGAGCAAGGTCACCGGGGTTATCTCATTCTCCACGTCTATAGAAGATCCGTCTGGAAATGTCAGGTTAAAATGCTTCATAAGTCCATTATAAGGCATTTTCGCAGGAATTCAAGATTTAAATGTCCATCCTTGCCCAATTTGCCTCTCCGTGCTATTCTGTCACGGACCATGCTGACCAAGAACGAAAACAAAAAGGAAATCCTGCGCGCGTTTGTCCTGCCGCCCGTTCTGGGCGCACTGTGCTTCATCTTCTTGTATGGGATCAGGATTTTGAACCCCATGTACGACAGCTGGCTGCTTGCGGGCGGGGACCTGTCCCAGCATTACATAGGCTGGGAGGGATTCAGGAACAGCGGATGGACCTTTCCCTTCGGATTGTCGGACAGCCTGACCTATCCTACTTCCATCTCCGTCATCTTCACGGACTCCATTCCCCTTCTGGCGGTCTTTTTCAAGCTGCTTTCGCCCGTCCTGCCCCGGACCTTCCAATACTGGGGGCTGTGGGGGCTGATCGGGTTCATGCTGACAGCCTTGTCAAGCGTCTGGCTTTTGAGAAAATACTCCCCGTCGCTCTCCTGCACCTTGATGGCGAGCCTTTTTTTCATACTCTCGCCTACGATAGTTCAGCGCCTGTACGGGCATGAGTCGCTGGGAGGCGGGCAGTGGCTGGTCATAGCATCCCTCTTGCCGCTGGCTTACTACGAGGAGCGTTATAGCAATGCCAGGCGTGCGGCTGTATTCTGGGGGCTGCTGGCATTCTTCTGCGTCGGAATACACATCTATTTTTCAGTCACCTGCTTTTTTGCGCTCCTCGCGTTCTGTGCATACGGATTCATGAGGGGGTCGGGCCGCAAGTCAGCCCTGGCAAGTATGGCATCGTTCTGCCTTGTTTCTGTCATAGCGACATGGCTCTTGGGCGGGCTTAAAGGGGGCATCCGGGGCAAGGGGGCAGGAGAAGTCGGGGAATTCAGCGCAAACTTAAACAGCCTGCTGAACCCGCTGGAGTATTCCCGCATTTTCCCTGCGCTCCCGACACATGGAATTGGACAGCATGAGGGCTTCTCGTACCTGGGGATGGGCATCTTGCTTCTGCTCGCAACGACGCTGGTTCTTCTGGCCTTACGGGGCAAGGCGCTGCCTCCTGTCCTGCATGACAGAAAGAAGGCCTGTGCCTTTGTCTTGGCGGCGGCCATGTCCTTCATATTTGCCCTTTCACCCGTAGTGACCTTTGGAAGCCACCTGCTTGTTTCAGTACCTGTTCCGCATGTCGTAAGCAAGCTTCTTGTGACCTTCCGCTCTACGGGTCGCATGATATGGCTCTGCTTCTATATAATCTACTTTGCTGCAATCTGCCTTTTTGTCAGGACCGGGCTCAGGCCGCAGGTAAGGCTTTGTGTCCTTGCGGCATGCCTGCTCCTGCATGTCCTGGATTTTTCAGGTCTGTATGCGGGCCGGCACTCCCGTTATGCCAGTCCGCAGGAATATGAGAATCAGTTCTTTGCCAGCCCGGCAATGATGGATCTTTCGCGGGACGGACGGACAAGGCACCTTTGCATAGCAAGCCCGCTTGAAAGCGAGGAGCTCTTTGAGGTGGC
>CAMNGY010000283.1 GCA_946538795.1 uncultured Treponema sp. | reverse complement strand
TCTTCTTCTTGTTGAACACCAGGTACGAAAGCTCGCCCTTCTTGATTTCGCTGAGCTGCTGCCCGACCGGGCTGCTCGTCACAATAGTTGTCTCTGCCATATTCCTACTATATCATATCTCGGTAAATTCGGCAAGTGGATTATCCGCAGACTCAGCAACAGGCAATCCCAGCCCAGACCGCTGTTTTCCGTGAAAAATCCCCTTTTCCACTTCATTTTTTCTTGAAAACAGAGTATAATAGGCTTATTATGTTCGGTTCCTGCGTCGGGTCCCAGTCCCGATGTAAGATAAGGAAACAGGAGGATATATGAAAATCATCAGGTTCGCAATCGCGACGGTAGCCCTCAGCCTGGCGGCTATGCTTTCTGCGGCAGCCCTGGGGGTTGACGAGGACGAAATCCGCGTCACCGGGGATGTGGGCACGATACAGTTCGAGAACTACACAGGGCCGCATACGGTCATAGAGACGGCAGATGCCATCACGGAGATTGGACGCGGCTTGGGACGGCAAGTCTCCCGCAGCGTCACGAAAGAGGGCAGCTTCAACCCAAACGGAAAGTATTCCATAATCCACGCCATAGATGAGAATGAGAAAGGAAAATTCGATGCGGACATACTCATTCTGGGCCCGAACGCATCAGTGGATCACATCAGGAACCTGCGCCGCATCATAGCGGGCTACCTGCAGGCCGCCTACGGCTACAACAGCAATGACGCGACTACCATAGCAACCTTCGTCACAGTATACAACGCCGTCTACAGGCAGAAGCTGGACGTATTCCAGGACAGGTACAAGACCGTCGTCACAAAGAACTTGACAAAAGAAAAGTGCGGCCTTTCCACCAAGTGGAGCGACTGGCCCGGCAACACGCAGATTGTCATACCGCTCAGGGACCTGAACGGAGGACTGTCCACCGTAGACACATCAGTCATAAGCGACAGGAACGTCGTGGACAACATGCGGGAGGAGAACGACAAGGGCGTGGATGTCCGCCAGGACATGGTTGACATAAAGGAGCGCGAGGCTGAGCAGGCGGCCGAGAAAGCCGACCAGGCGGCCGAGAAAGCCGACCAGGAAAAGCAGAAGCTTTCAGAGCAGCAGAAGGCCGAACAGCAGGCACAGAAGGACGCAAGCTCAGCCCAGAAGTCCGCCGACAAGGCTGATTCCGATGCCGAGGCCGCAAAGAAAAAGGCCGATGAGGCAAAGAAGGCAGCCGACGAGGCCGCAAAGAAAGCCGAAGAAGCGAAGAAGAACGCCAGCAGCAACCCTGACGACGAGGAGGCTCAGGCTGCCGCAAAGAAGGCAGAGCAGGACAGGCTGAAAGCCGAGCAGGACAAGAAGAAAGCCGAGCAGGACGCACTTGCCGCTCAGAAAGCGGCCGATGAAGCCCAGAAGAAAGCTGACGAGGCAGCAAAGAAGGCCCAGAGCGAGGCTGAGGCAACCGCAGCCCAGCAGGAGAAGGTCGATGAAGCCGAGGCTGAGGTCAAAGAGCATCAGGACTTTGCCGACCAGAAAGAGTCCGAAGCCCAGACCGAGCGGACCGAGATAGCAAAGGACAAGCAGGCCCTGCTTGAGGAAGCCCTTGCCGTGGACGAGGGCAACTCCATAATCGGACTGAAAGTCGTCAACGAGAGCAAGGACCTGAGCCAGATGGTCAAGGTCAGCATGGCCGACGGAAGCACGCTCAAGGTTTCCCCGGTCAACGTGGTTCATGAGAGGACCATTTTCCCCGTCGCCAGCCCCGTAATCGAGGACGCCAAGGAATCCTCAGTGCAGACGAGCAGCATCTATTACGTCGCAATCTGCGGTGACGGTTCGGCAAGCGGCAACAACGCCGTCAAGCTTTGCCTGCTGGATTCCATGAACATGGAAATCCAGAAAGAGAGCAACGAGATTGTCGCCAACGACAGCGTTCTCGTGACCGACGGAAACGGCGGCTACTACTGCGTCATAAGTGACGGCTCGGACTACGTCGTAGCAAAGTACAACAAGTCGCTCCAACTGCAGGTAAAGAGCCCTGTCGCGGTCGAGTCCAACACCCCCATCATCATTTCCGACAGGGGCGTGGTCGTGGTCGCCGCAAGCGGCAGCATAGTCCTCTTGGACAACAGGAACCTGGACAGCAGCTTCTAAAGCAAGCTAACTGGCAGAATTAAAAAGGCAGGCCTAAAAGCCTGCCTTTTTTTATCTTTTTTTCATCCATTCCAGCACGTCGTTCATCACTTCATCGCGGTTCGTCTCGTTCAGAAGCTCGTGCTTGGCCCCTTCATAAAGCTTGATGGTAACATCTTCAAGCGCAAGCTTCTCGTAACGCTCGTACAAGGCGCGGACGCTCCTGCCATAGTCACCGACGGGGTCATCCGTCCCGGCGATGAGGAGGATCGGAAGGTTCTTGGGTATGGCAGAAAGGCTTCCCTTCCTGTGTATGAAGCAAAGACCTGCCAACATGTCCACGTAAAAGCCGTTCCTGCATTTGAACGTACACCAAGGGTCAGCCACATACCTGGCAAGAACCTCCTTGTCACGGCTGAGCCAGTCGTTCCCGTAACTGCCCATCGTAAGCATCCCAATAAGAGGCGAGATGTTCCTTGCCCCGGAACAGGCGGATATGGCCCTGACAACAAGGCTTCCGGGATAGACCGCCAGACGGGGGCCGGCCGTGCCGCACAGGATGCATCCGTCCACAAGGGAAGCATACTTTTCGATGAAACATTGGGCTATGAACGAACCAAAACTGTGCCCGAACAAGAACAGCTTCTTGCCAGGATACCAGGAGCGGAGCATACGGGCTTCTTCCATTATATCATCAACCACGCGGAAAAAACCGTCCTTGTCTGCCAGATAGCCAAAAAAGCCCTTCCCTTCCCTCTCCGCCTTCTCGGCAGTCTTACCGTGGCCCCGGTGGTCCTCGGCGAACAGGGCGATTCCCTTGGAATTCAGGAATTCCCCGAAGGGGGCATAGCGAAGGGCATACTCCGTCATACCGTGGCTCAAAAGAACAAGGCTCTGCGCCCCTCCGTCGGGCAGCCATCCGTGAAAAAAGTTAACGTTGCCGTCGCTCATAGTCAGTTCTTTGCACTCATAACTCATATTTTTATTATAACATAAGTTAATTCCAATAACAACAAGGAAATATATATAACAGGGAGATAAAGGCATAACAGCATTTTCTTAAAATACCCAAAATATTTGTAACACATTGACCGGTAATATCGTTATACTTCTTGATAGCGAATTCAAATGCAAATACATATATGGAGGCTTTGTAATGAAGAAAATATCCAATTTGCCTGTCAAAATCTTTGGCACACTTTCAGTGGCAGCGGCATCCTTCGCAATACTTGCTTTTTCCTGCAAGGCGAACAACGGATCCGCCAACGTCGCATTCGCCGAAAGCAAGTCCGTCACAAAACGGACGACCACGCAGCTTTCAAGCAGCTCCCTTGAGGTCGTCAAGTCCCTGCAGGAGGTATTCCGCTCCGTAAGCGACAACGTCCTTCCCGCTGTGGTCGAAGTCGATGTCACGGAAAAAACCCAGGTTTCCTCACAGAATCCCTTCAAGGATTTCTGGCCCTTCGGTGACGGATGGCCCTTCGGCGGAAGCGGAGGCAGCACCGAGCCGCAGGAAATCGAGCAGGCAGCCCTCGGCTCAGGCGTGATA
>CAMNGY010000282.1 GCA_946538795.1 uncultured Treponema sp. | reverse complement strand
GCTCCGCCCGCCCCTGGAAGTAACCGGTGCCGGACGGCGCGTCAATCCCTCGTACCCACCCGGCCCCTCCCACCCCTGGAAGTAGCCCACCGGCCCCTCCCGCCAAAAGCTGGCAGCCCAGGCCGCCTTCGCCCCTGCTATGCCTGTGACTTGGCTATCGCCTTGGCCTCCTCTACGATTTTGTCCGCAAGCTTGCCGGATACAGGATCGTAGTGGTCGAACGATGTCTCGAAGGACCCGGTGGAGCTGGTAATCGAACGGAGGTCTATCGCGTAGCGGAGCAGCTCGGACTGCGGCACCTGGGCACGGATCTCCTCTATGCCGCTTCCTATGGCTTCCTGGCCGAGGATCCGTCCGCGCCTGGAGGACAGGTCGGACATGATGTCCCCGATGTATTTCGTTTCCGCCCAGACCGAAAGGTTCATCACCGGCTCCAGGAGGAGCGGCCCCGCCTTTCGCATCGCCTCGGAAAGGGCTGTGCGGGCGGCAATCTGGAAGGCAAGGTCGGAGGAGTCCACCGGGTGGTGCTTGCCGTCAAGCACGGTCACGCTTATGTCCACGACCGGATAGCCGGCCATGACGCCGCTCTCCATTGCCTGCCTGACGCCCTTCTCCACTCCGGGTATGAAATTCTTCGGGATTGCCCCTCCAAAGACCGCATTGTTGAACTTGAAGCCTTCTCCCCGGCCCAGCGGCTCCACCGAAAGCTGGACCCTCGCATACTGCCCGTGGCCTCCGGTCTGCTTCTTGTGGGTGTATTCGGCAATCTCCTTGCGCTGCACTGTCTCACGGTACGCCACCCGCGGGACCGAGGTCTGTATGTCTATCCCCGTGTCGGCGTGTATCCTGTCCAATATGATCTGCAGCTGCAGCTCGCCCATTCCGCTCAGAACGTTCTGCCGGGTCTCCGCATTGTACTGGAATGTCACCGTGCGGTCGCTCTCGCCCACCTTCGACAGTTCCTCGTTGACCTTCAGCTCGCTCTTCTTTTCGGCGCAGGAAATCGCCAGCGAATAGACCGGTTCCGGCCGCCGCAGCGGCTTGTAAGGCAGGGCCGCCGCATCCGAGGCAAGCGTGTCGCCCGTTGCCGCGCCCAGTTTTGCGACGATGCAGATGTCACCCGCATTCGCCTTCTTGATTTCCTCCAGCTTCTTGCCCTGCGTCCGGTAGAGTTTGCCGATTTTCTCGGCCTTGCCGCCGTTCACGTTGAACACGGAGGAATCCGCCGAAAGGCTGCCCGAGATGAGCTTGAGGTAGGAGAGCTTGCCGGAGAACTGATCGCCTGCCGTCTTGACGACGAGGGCACCGAACGCCCCTTCAGCCTGAATTCTGGCCACTGTCTCGCTGCCGTCCGCGCTGACCGTCCGCTCAAGGTTCTCAAGCGGGGAGGGACAGGCATTGGCGATGAAATCCAGCAGGGGCTGGAGGCCCGAACCGTGGATGGGATCGCCTGAGAAGCAGGGAACGACCTTGTTCGCCGCGAAGGCAGCTTTCAGGCCCGTCATGATCTCTTCGTCGGTCAGCTCGCCCTCATCGATGAATTTCACCAGCAGGTCATCGTCGCCCTCGGCGGCGGATCCCATCAGGATGCCCCTGGCGGACTTGTAAGCGTCGGCATATTCAGCAGGAATTTCAGCTCCGGCCCCCTCGCGGCCGGAGGCGTCCTTGAAGTAGGCCCTGCCGTGAAGGACGTCAATGACGCCCTTGTAGGAGGGGCCGGTCCCCATCGGAATCGTTACCTGGCAAATTTCCACGTTGAACTTGTCGTGCAGGTCCTGGACGGCCGCCATCGCATTGCCGCGCGCATCGTCCACGCGGTTCAGGAATACCATGCGGGGCTTGCACCTCCGGTCCAGGTCACGCCAGAGCTTGACGGTCTCAACCTGCGCGCCGGTTCGTGAGTCCACGAGCAGAAGGGCCGCCTCGCTTGAGCGGAATGCGGAAATCACCTCGCCGGTGAAATCTGACGCACCGGGAGTGTCCCAGACGTTCACCAGCTTGCCGTTCCTTTCCAGGTGTGCCAAGTATGAATATATGGATATGTGGCGAAGGGTTTCCTCCGGAGAGGAGCTGGATACGGTTTTTCCGCTTTCCGCGGCGGCGGCCTTGTCCAGCACGCCGGCGGCGAGCAAAAGCTGCTCCAGAAGCGTGGTCTTGCCGGTCTGACTATGTCCTGCGATGGCAATGTTCCTGATATTCTTCGTTTCAAATTCCATACGGCACCTCTTTTTCAGATACGCGGGACAGCCTGCCGCACGTCCGTGCTGCCGGCTGTCTTTTCCCATACCTTTCTATGATAAGGGCGGAACTATGGAATTGTCAAGGAAGAAAAAACGCGAAGAAAAAACGCGCGGATTCGGCAAGAGGGCGCGGATTATGCGGTTATACAAACCCGCGCGGATTCGGCAATTCAGCGCTGGTTCAGGCCCAGCCGCTCCATGGCGGACCGCAGGCTTTCCGCCAGGTTCCTGCCGTCGGAGTGGAAGGCCATGATGAAATGGGTCTTCTCCTTGAGCTCCTCGTTCTTCTTCTGGATGGCGAGCTTGAGGTTCTCGTAGCGCACGTCAATCTGCCTCTCCTTGGCGAACGCGCGTATCCGCGCGGCAAGCCGGAGCGTGTAGCACAGGTCCACCGTGAAGACGCCGTAGAAAAAACCCACGACCAGGCAGAATGCCAGGTGGTTCGTGAACCAGTAGAGCCAGGCAAGGATCCTGGGATGGACGAAGAAGTAGTAGACCGCGCTCAGCACCCACCAGAAGAAGCTGAACAGGGGGCAGATGATGCCCTGTATGTTCCCCCAGTTGGAGCTGTAGTCCCACAGCTTTATGTGCATCCCCTTTATGAAGATGAGCCCGCCCACGTACTCCATCGCCGTGATGCACAGGGCCATGACGATGAAGAGGGCTGCCTTCTGTACCAGCGGTCCTCCGGGCACGAAGCTCACGTCCACGAAAGTGAGCGCGAAAAGAAGGCAGAGGCTCAGCCCGTACAGCGGCAGGTAGGGACCGTGCAAAAAGCCGGGGTTCACCCAGCGGTGCTCGGGGTTGTCGCCGCCGAAGAACTTGCGCCAGACCAGCTCGATTCCCCATCCGATGAGGCTCCCCGCAAAGAACAGGAATGTCAGTACCAGAAACAGCGTCATGTCTGTCCGCACCCCTACTTCATGAACAGGAGGTCTTCGTAAGACGGATAGGGCTTATAGTCCTCGCCGAGCAGGGGCTCAATCTCGTCGGCGACGGCGCGGGCCGCCGCCATGGCGGGAAGCACGGAGTCGGCGTAGGCGCGGGCGACAGCCATGCAGTCAGCGGCGTTCTCGGCGGCCTCGTGGCGGCGGGCCAGCTCCTCTTCCCTGAGCGAAAGCTCTATCGTCAGCGTGTCCAGTCGGGACAGGAGGGCGGTCAGCGCGGAACCCTTGGCCCCGCTAACTGCGGATTTGAGGTTCGCGGCCGTGCTTGCGAGCACCTGCATGTACTTGAACGCGGACGGCAGGATGTCCTTGTTTATCATCTCGAGCATAACGCCCACTTCGATGTTCAGGACCTTCGAATACTTATCCAGCTTGATCTCGTAGTGGTCGGCCATCTCGTCCTTGGTGTATACCCCCATCTCGGTGAAGAGGGCGACGTTCTTCGCGTCCAGGTAGCGGGTCATCGCGTCGGGCAGGG
>CAMNGY010000281.1 GCA_946538795.1 uncultured Treponema sp. | reverse complement strand
TCGGGAAGGTTTCGGTGACGGGTTTGGTACGAGGCGGGAGGGTTTCGGTGATGGGCGTGGTACGAGCCTGGGGCGTGAGTGCTTCAGCGGTCGGATACCGCCGCTACTATGCGGGGTACGTAATTGGAGCGTTTTGGAATGGGGGGCGAAATGGTTTCTGGATGGGGTTTGGAATGGGGGGCGGAATGGTTTCAGGGGAGACGATGTGTGTGGGGAGGAGAGCAAAAAAATCCCGCACCGGATGAAGGATGCGGGATGGTATTTGAAAACACAGAGGTTTTTATCTGACCCATGCTTCGGGGTTGAGCTTTGAGGACTCCTTACGGAGCTGGAACTGGATGACCGGCTCTCCAGCCTCGTCCAAACCGATGGAGCCGATGGTCTGTCCGGTGGAGACGTTGGTGCCGTTAGAGACAGAGACTCCTGCCAGTCCGGAATAGACAGAGATGAACTTACCGTGGCGGATCATGACGATGTAACGTCCTCCATACTGGAAGATGGAAGAGACACGACCGTTGAAGACGGCACGTACCGCACCTCCAGCAGATCCCTTGATGTCGATACCCTTGTTGTCGAGCGTGACGTTGGATGCCCCAGACACTGTGTATCTTCCGTAATGGCGTACGATCTGACCACCAGCCACAGGCAAAGGCAAACGTCCTTTGTTCGCTTCGAAGCTGGAAGACAGTTGGTCGGTCTCAGGCGCCGCCTTTGTGGCTTTCGCTTCCTGCCTCTCGACCTTCGCCGCCCGTTCGGTTGTGCGTTCAGCCTCCTTAGCCCGTTCCTTCGCCTCCCTGGCTTCAGCCTCAGCCCGTTTTCTGGCCGCTTCCTCCGCCGCTTTTGCTTCCTCCGCCTGGCGCTTCGCTTCCGCCTCTTTTCGTTTGGCTTCCTCTTCCTGGCGCTTAGCCTCCGCCGCCCGTCTGCGCGCTTCTTCCGCCTTTCGAGCCGCCTCGGCTTTCTCCGCGTCGCTCTTCGCCTTACGTGCAGCCGCCTCGGCCCGTTTGCGTTCGTCTTCCGCCTTCTTTCGAGCTTCCGCCGCCCTCTTGGCGTTGAGCGCGTCCTGCTGCGCCTTCCGTTTTGCCGCCGCAGCCTGCGCAGCCGCCTCCGCCTTCTTTTTGGCCTCTGCGTCTGCCTTTCGTTTAGCCTCCGCCGCCTTGGCAGCAGCTGCCGCCTTGGCCGCCTTCGCCGCAGCCGCCTGCTTCTCGGCTTTTGCCTGTGCCGCCTTCCGTGCAGCCTCTGCACGTGCTGCAGCAGCCCGAGCCTCGGCCTCAGCGCGGCGGCGTGCCTCTTCCGCCTGGCGTCGGCGCTCCGCCTCAATCTCCGCCTGTATGATTCGGTCTATCTGTGCGTCGATGGCCGCCTCGCGTCGTTGATAGTTGGCAATTTCCTCCTTCACCACGTTGAGATTCTGGTTGAGATACTGCACCTTCTGCTCGCAGCTGTTTTTCGTGAACTGAAGGTCGTTCTGCGTCTTCTGCATCATGGACTTGGAAGCGAGCAGGTTGTTCTTTGCGTCGAGCAGTGAATTCTTCGTGTTGCGGACGTCGGCCTGCTCCTCGCGGATGAGCATACCCTGAGCCCTCTGGAAAGAAGAATATTCGCGTATATAACGTATTCTCCGGAACATCTGCGTGAGGTTTTCCGATGCGAAAATAAACATGATTTTCTCCTGAATGGACATGTTTCGCTGCAGGAAAGTCATCGCCTTTCCGTAGTTGGACATCTTGTTGTTGAGCTGCTTCTCGAGCGTGTCGAGCCTTACCTGCATGGAGTCAATCCTGATATTGAGGTTCGTGATATTCCTCCCGAGCGAGTCGATGGAATACTGCTGTCGTCCGATTCGGTTCTGGAGGATGAGTACAGAGTCCATGTTCGCTTTGATCCGCTGAGAGAGGTAGCCAGCCCTGTGCTGTGACTCCGCCTTCGCCTTCTGTACCACCTGCTTCTCGTTTCTGAGCTCAGTTTTGCTGTTGGACGCAGGGATAGAAGCCAATCCCGAGGGCTTGGGCGCCTGCGGTTTTGCCTTCGGCTGCTGTGGTTGAGTCTTCTGCTGAGACTTGGACTGCTGAGCCTTAGGCTGTTGATTAGGCTGAGGCTTAGGCTGCTGTTTCTGCTGAGCTTTAGGCTGCTGTTTCTGCTGTGGCTTAGACTGTTGAGCCTTAGGCTGTTGCTTAGACTGTTGAGCCTTAGCTTGCTGTTTGGACTGTTGGGCCTTAGCTTGCTGTTTGGGCTGCTGAGCCTTAGGCTGTTGTTTCTGCTGAGGCTTAGGCTGCTGCTTGGGCTGTTGAGCCTTAGGTTGCTGTTTTTGCTGAGTTTTAGGTTTCTGCTGAGACTGTTGAGTTTTCGGTTTCTGCAAGACAGCAAAAGCAGAGTTGCCACCTGATACAGACAGTACCAAGCATACCAGAATAGCGATGGAAATATACTTTTTCATATGGTTGTGGAAATGTATAATGAGTTTCAAGAAAGGGAGTTTCGGTGATGGGTGATTTACCGTTTCAGAGAAGACACCATATATGGACGTCTCTACTGTGGGATGTCCGGAAGGCGGTGGGATCCGGGGAGGACGCTTGCAGACAGGCTTTCTACTGTTTCTGGGGAGACGCCATGTACCATGGATGTCTCTGTCAGAGCATCTCGAATGAGGATAGTTACAAGACGCGCCACGGCGCGTCTCTACTGGAACGGACATACATGAAGTAAGTCCCTACAGCAGATGAGGCCGGGTTTGAAGACGCCCCACGGGGCGTCTCTACTGGCAGAGCAATCAGTTTCTTCCCATGAGAGAGCGGAAGATGCGCTCGGGATCCTCTTTTGAGTATTTGGTAGGGATTTTGGTACGCGTCTCCCATCCCGACTTGTTCTTGACAGAAGAGAGAGTGAAAGAGAGAGCCGCGTTCTTGCTTCCCATGATAAACGACATGACCATCTGGTTGGGGAACTCCGTCCCGTGGAATGGCTGGAAGTCGGCGTATGAGAAAGCGAACTTGGAGTCCTTGTCGCGGTTGCCGGTGATGACCGTCTGTACTAGCCGCTTCACAGCCTGAGAGGTGTTGAAACAATAAGTGAGGTGCTCATCGACGAATTTCAAGTTGACATCGTTTTGAGCATCCGGCTGAGAGCCGTCCGCCTTTTCGTAGGTGAAGTCCGAAGCTTCCGGCTCCGTCTTGGCCGGTACGAAGATATGATTCCAGAAGAGGTTTTCGAGCGCGATGAAGTCGATGTCGCACTTCTTGAGGAAATCCACCTCGTCGTAGGGTACATAGATATATTTCTTGTTGTACCTGTCGACCATGAGCATCATGTCCTTGGTGAACTCTATACGTATGACCTCCATCAATCCCACAAGCGGGTCGAGGAGCGAAATCTGAATGACGTCGTCCTTCTTCATACGGAGTTGTCCGGAAGTGCTGATGCTCTTGCCGTCCATGCTGACCTCACATTTGATTTTAGCGGTAAGGAAATTTTCCTTAGACCTGTTTGAATTGATTATTTTGAAATATTCGTTCTGGCTGAACGCCCCGCTGGTGTTAGTCGGCAGCGTGTCGTTCTTGACAGCAGTTTTCTGGCTGCCACAAGCCACATTCACCACCCCAGTGAGGATAAACAACATTAAAAGAGTCTTGATGTTCACCATTTGGATTTACGATTTAACGATTTACTATTTA
>CAMNGY010000280.1 GCA_946538795.1 uncultured Treponema sp. | reverse complement strand
CCGGTGCAAGCAAATCCGTAAGCTGCGGGGAGTTCCTGGTCAGGAGGGAGTGAGGTGGTAAATCTGGCGCAGATTGCCAAAATCACAGGGCTTTCCGAGGAAGAAATAGGCAAACTGTAGCCTCTCCCCTAAAAGTCCCCTCCCGGGCGACCTTTTGTCCCGCGCTTGTGCTATACTGTGTCGTGTAACAGGAGGAAAGCCGTGGAAATGGACGGGAAGGACATGCCGATGGGAATCACCCCGCTGATGCTGGCGGCGAACGGGACCGGTAACGGTGACAAGATACGCCGGCTCCTTGCGGACGGGGCGGACATGAACGCGCGGGACAAGAACGGGCAGACGGCCCTCATGTACGCGACGTTCAACGACAGCACGGATGCCGCGGAAGCACTGCTTTCCGCCCCGGGCCTTGACCTCGAGGCAGAGGACATCACCGGCTCAACCGCGCTGATGAAGGCAGTCGCGTACAAGGCTGAGGGGGTATGCACGCTGCTTGCTGGGGCGGGCGCGGACGTGAACTGCTCCAACTACTTCGGCGAGACCGCGCTCATACGGAGCATCATCAACAAATCCGCAGGAATCACCGGACGGCTGATGCAGGCAGGGGCGGACGTGAACCGTACCGACAACACGGGGCGGACGCCGCTCATCGTCGCGGCCTGCTGTAACGACACGGACACCGTCAGGCGTCTGGTAAACGCCAGGGCAGACACAAAGCTGCGTGACAAGGCCGGAAACGACGTTGCCATCGCTGCCGCCGGGAAAGACTCACGGGATGTCCTCGCATTCCTGCTGGAATCAAATCTCCTCTCGGAAAAGGACACGGAGGCCGCGCTGATAAAAGCCGCGATGCAGGGATTCACAGGCAGCACGGCTACAATCTTGTCCCTCTGCAAGGACCCGGCCCGCCTTTCGTATGCCGCGCTCGTTGCCGCCAGTCTCAAGGACAAGCCGGACCTGGTACGCGTGTGCACGGACTTCCACTGCGACATCAACGGACGCATCTATTTCGGCATGACACCGCTCATGATCGCAAGCTACTGCGGCTCTGTAAAAACCGCTTCCCAGCTCCTTGCGGACGGGGCGGACGTGAACCTTGCCGACGAGGACGGTTTTACTGCCCTCATGTATGGGGCAATGAAGAACAACCCCGACATCATCTTTCATCTCATGCGGAACGGGGCCGACAAGGACAAACGGAACAAGGACGGGAAGCGCTTCGAGGACTACTCAAAGGAGCTGGACACGCGGACATTCTCACAGATGCTTGCCGACAGGCTGCGGGAACGGCTCCCCGGCACGGCCCGGGAACGCGCTGATGAAATACCGGAAGGACACCAGTCGTTCGGCGAGCGTTTCGAATGGTACATGCAGAAGTATTTCGGACGCTATCCGGAAAACAGGAACTCCGACATATACCGGGGGGCGGGAATCACCAAGCAGACTTTCTCCAAGATACTCAGCAACAGGACACCGGGCTTCCGTCCCAAGAAGGACACGGTCATCGCGCTCGCGCTCGGACTCAAGCTGACAATAAACGAATGTGAGGACCTCCTGCAGTGCGCGGGTTACACTTTCCTGACGACGGAAAGGAAGGACATTGAGGCAAGGAGGCTTTTCAGCGAGGAGAACTACGACCTCTTTGACTGGAACGACAAGATGTATGCGAGCACGGGCAAGATTTTCTTCAGGACGCTCGTGAAAGAGGAATGACGTTCCCAGCGGCCGGTTTGACCGGCCTGTATCCGGCGGGGCTTGTCCAGTATTTTGATATTTCATATAATGATCTTATCCTGATTTACGCGGAGGAATTATGGTGGTAATTGGCACATCAATCATTCTTGTGTTGGTGATTGTATTCTTTTTTGTTTCGTACAAGAAGGTTCCCAAGAACAAGATAGGCATAAGGGTGGGACCCTTCGGTTCCAAGACGGTCACGGGCAAGGCTATATTCGTCGTTCCTTTCCTGCAGCAGATTGACTACATGACGCTCGAGAACATTCAGGTTGACTTCATATCAAAGGATTTCATCCCGACGCAGGATGCAATCAACATCAAGGTCGATGCCGTGGCGAACATCGCCGTTTCCCAGGAACCGGAAATCATGAAGAAGGCCGCCGCAAAGTTTTTGGGCTACACCACAAGCAACATCGCGACCATCGTGACCCCGGTCCTTGAGGGGAACATTCGGGAAATCATCTCCCAGATAAAGCTCAAGGATCTGATTCAGGGCGACAAGAAAATCCTTGCTGAGAAAGTCGTCGAAAACGTCAAGCCGAACCTTTTTGATCTGGGACTTGAGCTTACGACTTTCAACATCCAGAATTTCAAGGATGACAACGGCGTAATCAACAATCTCGGAATAGAGAACACCGTTGCGATTTCAAAAGACGCCGCAAAGGCAAAGGCCGCGGCCGAAGCCGAGATAAAGATAGCGCAGGCCCAGGCCGACAAGGATGCTAATGATGCCCGCGTTGAGGCTGAGCTTGAGATTGCCCAGAAACAGACGGACCTTGCCATAAAGAAAGCGTCCCTGCGGCTCCAGGCGGACACCGAGGCCGCGAAGGCAGAGGCCGCCAAGGGAATAGAGACCGAGAACCAGCGGAAAGTACTTGAGATCAAAGCTGCCGATGCCAACATAGCGAAGCAGGAGAAGCAGATTGAGATTCAGGAGAAGGAAGTCTCCATCAAGGAAAAGGCCCTTGACGCTGAAGTGAAGAAAACCGCCGAGGCAGAGAAATACGCGGCCCAGCAGGATGCCGACGCGGAACTGTACTCTCGCCAGAAGAAGGCCGAGGCCGAGGCTTTTGAGATTCAGAAGCAGGCGGAGGCGGAGGCATTCACCCGTCAGAAGAAAGCCGAGGCTGACAAAATCGCCATGGAGAACGAGGCGGCAGGAAAGAAGGCCCTCGCCGCGGCGGTCCGCGCGGAGGGAGAGGCCGAGGCTGCCGCCATCAAGGCAAAGCTTGTCGCAGAGGCCGACGGTATGCGCGAGAAGGCGGAGGCCCTGAAGGAATATGGCGATGCGGCAAAACAGCAGATGCAGCTGGATGCCCTCAAGGTGTATTTTGAGCAGCTACCCAAAATCGCGGAGGCTTCCGGCATGGCCTACCAGAACGTCGAGAAAATTTATATGTACGGAGGAGACTCATCCAAGCTCACGAAGGACATAATGACGAACGTGACCCAGATTTCCGAAAGCCTTGGTGAGTCGCTCGGACTGGACCTCAAGTCTGTCCTAGGCAAGCTTATTGAAAGCCATACGGACGCGAAAAAGGAGGACGAGGATTGATGTACATTTCCAAAGCCATTCTCGCACTCGCATTTGTCGCGCTTGTTTCCACATACTATGATTCGGGGGACGCATCGGATGCGACGCCCATATCCTTCGGCAAAAAGGAGATACGCGTCGTCATGAGCATCGTCTATGAGCTCAGGTGAGCGTCCTCACGAAACGAGCGGCTCTATGTGCTTCTGGATAAAGTCAACCCGGTCGCGGATCGTCGGCTTGAAATACGAGGAGACGGCCACGACCAGCTTCTTCCCGGGATTGACGTAAATCACATTGCCGCTGTTTCCGATGGCCGCATAGACGTTCTTCTTCCGGCTTATAACCCACCAGAGGTACCCGTAATCCATTCCCCGGAAATGCTTTCCTTCCACCGTCCGGGGAACG
>CAMNGY010000279.1 GCA_946538795.1 uncultured Treponema sp. | reverse complement strand
ACGGCAGGAAGCTGTCCGGGAACCTCAACATCATCTTCATAGAGCTGCCCAAGGCCGAAGGACTTGAGGAGAGCGTTGATACAAACACGTCACTTGAGAATTGGGCAGTGTTCTTGAAGGATGCCGACAATCCGGAAAAGAAGGATGTCATAGACAAACTTGTGGGGAAGGAGGAAGGTATTATGCAGGCACAGAAGTCATTGTCATCAATCAGTGAGAACCGCAGCGTTTGGGTAGCGCAGTACCGGCAGGAGATGTTCGAGCGTGACAGGATTTCCGGACTTTATGCGGCTAGGCAGGAAGGTTTGGAGGAAGGTCGAAAGGAAGGTCGAAAGGAAGGTCGAAAGGAAGGTTTGGAATCTGCAGCTCGGAACCTGCTGGCGATGGGTGGGCTGACCCACGAGCAGGTTGCAAAAGCGACTGGTCTCTCGCTGGAGGAGATTCAGAAACTCTAGCTTGAATTGGACAGAAGGAGACCTGTAGCATGCAGGTAGGGAACCTCGAAAATGCGATGTCGTAAGTCGCGCTATTATAGCGACTTACGACTCGTCGGCAAACCTCTAAAAACCGCCAAAGGCGAGTTTTTAGAGGTGCCCGGTACTAAGAATGCGACCAACCCGGAGATAAAGGCGTTCCTTGCGTTCGTGAAGGACAACAAGGCTGAATCCGGCTTTCCACAACCTTCCCAATTCCTTGACTTTTAGCATTACTTCCACTAAAATATACGCTTAAGTTAGGTAAAGGGCACCTCAAAGCAAAACTTTCCTGGTGTCCCTAAGAAACAGGAGATGCCTTTTATGGAAGACTTGAAGCGGCACATAAAAGAGACCATAATTTCTTCCCTTGAGCTTGAGGACATCCGGCCGGAGGACATCGCTGACGGAGCACCTCTCTTTGGCGAAGGTCTTGGACTCGATTCCATAGATGCCCTGGAGCTGGGAGTAGCCCTGAAAAAACGCTTCGGCGTCAAATTCTCTTCCGAAAGCTCGGAAAACAGGAAACATTTCGCATCGGTTGACTCACTGGCGGAATACATAAGCTCCCAGACACAACAATAAGAAGGCCATATATGACAAAAGACGATCTGTACACTAAAATATCCGCTATCCTTAATGAGGAATTCGAAATAGAGGCCTCAAAGATCACCCCCCAGGCTCTCCTCATGGACGACCTGGATTTAGATTCCATTGACTTCGTAGACATGCTGAGCAAGATCAGGGAATTCATACCGGGAAAAATCGACCCTGAGCCTTTCAAGAGCGTCAGGACCATCCAGGATATCGTGGACACGCTCTATCCATACACGCAGGCGCAGTGAAAAAAAAACGGAACGTACTCGTAACCGTCCTTGCAATCCTGTACCCCCTACTCATATTCACCTTGCTGGTGATTCTGAGGCTTCCTGCTCGGATAGTCTCGCTCTGCATCATCCTGCTTGCGGCTTCCGTATTCCTGAGCTACGGGAAGGGGAAATCCGGTCTGGACTGGAAGCCTCTGGCCTCGGCGTCCATACTGGCGGCCCTGGCCCTTGCCTGTTTCATTACGAGCAGGACCATGTTCCTGAAGCTGTACCCGGTTGCCGTAAGCTGCACGATGCTGGCCGTGTTCGCGCAGAGCCTTTTTTTCCCCCCGAACATCATATTCCGCTTTGCCTGCCTTGCGGACAAGTCCATAAAAGGCTCCCCGGCGGAAAAGCTGGTGGAACGCTACTGCCGCAAGGTCTGCGCCGTATGGTGCGCCTTTTTTGTCTGCAACGGGGGCGTGGCGGCCTACACGGCCTTTTTCTGCGGCGACAGGGTCTGGTCAGTATACAACGGGGGCATCTCCTATCTGCTGATGGGGATGCTCTTCGCCATAGAATACATAATTCGCAAGCAGGTGGACAAAAAAATGCCAAAAGCTCATTACATCTCGAAATTCAAGGCGGACTCCCGACCTGACAGCCACATACTGTGTTATGAGGACAGCTGGGGAAAAGGAGCTTACAAGACATGGCGGGACTTTCTGTGCGACACTGCCAGGATGCGCCGGGCCATACGGGACAGGAACGAGGAAAGCTGGATAGTCCACTGCGAGGACTACTGGTACTTTCTCGTGACCTTCATCGCCCTGCTGCAGTGCAAGAAAGCGGTCCTGCTCACCCAGAACATAAAGGAAGCCTTTATCCTGGAAATAAAGCGGGAGGGGACAGGTTTCCTTACCGATCAGGATGCGGCCCCATCCACCGGAGCCATCCTCATTCCGTCCCTGCTTGCGGAGCAAGGAGAGCCAGCTGAAACGGAAATCCGGGACAGCCCCTCCTTCCAGGCGGAGGACACAGAGATATACATGTTCACATCGGGAAGCACGGGCAAATCCAAGGCCGTGCCCCAGCGCATGAAGGAATTCGAAGAGGACAACGCTTTTATAATCTCAAAATGGGGAAATGAATTCCTTTCACGCAAGCTGGTGACGACCGTAAGCCAGCACCACATCTACGGCTTTCTTTTCGGGATAAGCCTTCCGTTCACCCTGGGAATTCCGTTCAGGCGAAAGAGGATAGAATACCCGGAGGAATTTGAAAGCCTGAATGACGAGAAATACATGATCATCGCTACGCCGGCTTTCCTGAAGCGCACTGTGGACAGCGAAAGTTCCCTGCCTCTCAAGGACTGCTTCATATTCACCAGCGGGGGGGTCCTGACACCGGAGATAGCCCTAAGGACCAGCGCCCTGTTCGGATTCTGGCCGGTGGAAGTCTACGGCTCAACGGAAACGAGCGGCATAGCCTGGAGGCAGTCCAAGGACGGCCTGGCCTGGACACCTTTTGACAACGCCAGGATATGGAAGAACGATGACGGATGCCTTGTGATAGTGTCCCCGTACATAAAGGACCCGGCAGGCTTTGCCACAAGCGACCTCGTGGACATGCTGGACGACGGCAAGTTCATCCTGAAAGGGAGGTCGGATTCCATCGTCAAAATAGAGGAGAAGCGGATAAGCCTCACCGAGGTTGAGAACCGCCTGCTTCAGACGGACCTGGTTCATGACGTGAAGGTCATAGCCCTGGAGGACAGGAGGCAGTACCTTGCGGCGGCCATAGTCCTGAACGAGAAGGGCAAGGAACGCTTTGCGGGGCAGAGGAAGCTGGCGATCAACGGCTTCTTCCACGACTACCTGATGCAGTACTTCGAGAACGTCGTCATTCCCAAAAAATGGCGCTTCGTGCAGGAGCTTCCCTGCGACGTGCAGGGCAAGAAGCACAAGGAGGACATTGCCGCGCTGTTCGACAGCAAAGACGGCAACGGGGAGACGGATGAAAGTGCCCGCAATGCAAAATGATCACGGCATTAGTGACGGAAAGGTCCTTCACCAAAGCGAGGACCTGGTGGAGCTTGAGCTTGTCATTCCGGAAGGAAGCGATTTTTTTGACGGGCACTTCCCGCAGTTCAAGCTGCTGCCGGCCGTAGGCCAGTTTGAGATAGTGACCCGCCTTGCCCGCAGTTATTTCGGGCTGGGAAAAGGCATAACGCATATCCGCAGGATGAAGTTCGCATCACCAATCTTTCCTGGCAGCATACTGCGGCTCAAGATGGAGCTGAACAAAGGAAAAAAAGCTGTCACATTCGAAATTTCCGATGCCAATGAGCAAGGGAAGCTTTATTCGACGGGTATCTTTTCCGCCCCGGGGGCAGAATGAA
>CAMNGY010000278.1 GCA_946538795.1 uncultured Treponema sp. | reverse complement strand
CAAGAACCGGCTTTCCGGTCGTATAGGCATCTACGAGATGCCGGAGTACACTGCAAATGAAATCGACGAGCCGGACGACTGGACGATACTTGAAAGCCTGATCCGTCGGCACGTCTTGGGCGGGCGGACCGGAACAGTCCCTGCGACTGCGACGGCTGCCGCTGGAAAAGCTGTCCCTGGCACCGCTATGGCGGTTCCAAAAATCCGGCTGTTCCTGACCGACTGCGACGGCTGCCTCACCGACGGCGGCATGTACTACGGAGAACAGGGTGACGAGCTCAAGAGGTTCAACGCGAGGGACGGCATGGCCTTCAGGCTCCTGCGAGAGCACGGGATCCTTACGGGGATAATAACCGGCGAGGACATGGAGCTGAACGCCCGCCGGGCGAAGAAGCTCGGGGCTGACATGCTGGAGCAGGGGACGCGGGACAAGCTTGCCGTGCTGGGGCGCATCTGCCGTGAGCGGGGAATCGCCCTGTCCGAGGTCGCCTACATGGGCGACGACGTGAACGACCTGAGCTGCCTTGAGGCCGTGAGGGATGCGGGGGGCATCGCGGCATGCCCGGCCGACGCAGCGGACGCAGTGAAGGAAGTGGCCCGCTACGTGGCCTGTGCCCCCGGCGGTCACGGGGCAGTGCGTGAGGTCGCCGACATGGTGTTGGGAGGACGGGGGGCCTGTTCAACGCCGCTGATATCGCCTGTTCAATAGGCGTAACGTGGACGGGATATTGGGCAGCCTGGAGTTTAACCGAAAAATGATAATCACAGATTTCCTTATCAAAGAAAAACCGGAATTGGTCATATATGGAGCCGGAAAGGTAGGACTGACGGTCCTCAGCCTCCTCCAGTCCTTCTGCCTGCTTGACAGGGTCACGGCCGTTGCGGTAACGGATGCCTGCGGAAATCCTGAAAACATCCTGCTGGGCGGGCGCTCCATCCCCGTCAGGCCGCTGTCTGAATTCTCAGCAGACGATAAATCGAGCTGCGTCTGGATTCTGTCGGCAGAAGTCAAAGTCGTTTCCGGCATGGAGGAACTGTGCGGACAGGCCGGAGTAAGGAAACTCATACGGCATTCAGACCTGTTCGCGGACATTTCCCGGCTGGAAAAGAAAAACCGGGATGAGCGAAGAAATAATGTAAATCAGTATCTGCTCAATGAGCATCGGCCAGGCGGAAGAAACAGAATCCGGGCGGCACATGTCACTTATCCGTATGTGGGCAACGCTGGGGATACTTACCTGTCATGGTGCGTCCGCCATTACCTTGATTTCAGCGAATATGAGATCATTCCCGTGGATGCGCCTGTTTCCGTTGAGCTGGTAGATAAAATCAACAGGACGGACTTGTGCGTAATCGGAGGAGGCGGATTGTTCCTGCCGGATACGAATGAGAATTCCATCAGCGGATGGCAATGGGCTATCGCCCCTGAGCTTCTTGACATGATACGGGTTCCGATCATTGTCTACGCCGTCGGATACAATTATTTCCCGGGGCAACAGGCGTCAGATTTGTTCCGCAAGGAGCTGAACCACTTGGTAAGGAAAAGCTCGTTCTTCGGCATGCGCAACGGAGGTTCAATCCGTTCCGTCAGAAGCCTGCTGGATGAAAGCCTGCGGAAGAAAGTCGTGTTCCAGCCGTGCGTAACGACGATAGCGGAATCCTTCATTGCGCAGGCGGCAGGGTCCAGGGCCGAAACTGCTTGTATCGCGTTCAATGTAGCTTTCGACAGAAGTGAGCGCAGGTTCGGGGGGAGCGAGAAAGCCATCCTGTGTCAGCTTGTGAAAGCCGCGAAAAAAATCCAGCAGGAAGGCTTCAGGATTTTCTATGCCGCACACTGCTTTAACGACCTGAAATTCATACCAGCCTTGAGGAAAGCTGACGTGGACTGCGAAATCGTCTCGCTTGAGACTGCCCTTCCTGATGAGGTGGCGGACTTCTACAGTAAGATGCAGGTCGTCATAGGAATGAGGGGGCACTCTCAGATGATACCGTTTGGGCTTGGCCGTGGCATAGTCACACTGGGAACACACGACAAGATGAGGTGGTTCCTTGAAGATGTTGACATGATGGAGTGCTATGTGGACTTAAAGCAGGAAGATGACCTTCTGCCCGACAGGATTCTGGATGCGTTCCATCTCTGGCTCTCAGAACCGTCAAACGTAGTCCTTCGCGAAAAGCAGCGGCTGGCAATGAAACGGCTTCTTTCTGTCTCAGAGGAGAACAGGAAGAAAATAATACGCTGCGTGGAGGAGCAATTGAAGATTCCTAGGGAAGAGTCACACATGATGGACATAAACGGCAAGTCGGCATGGACACCAGCGCCAACAGCTAGGGGGGGGTAAATCGTTATAATTCAATAATTTACACTGCCTGTTCGTGGCGCGGCGTCATTCCTGCAGGGAGGGCCGCGTAAATGGCAGGCGACGCGCTCCGCGAGGAATGGGAAGCCCTGCTGGCCAAGACAGAGCATCTGTACATCTACGGTGCGGGGAAGGTCGGAAGGAAAATTCTTCGGCTGATCACCTCGTCCGGGGCCCTGGACAGGGTGAGGGGCTTCGTCACGACACTGCCGCCCCCTCCTGGAGGGGCCGTTGCAGACGGGCTTCCGGTCATAGGGCTGGACTCTCTCTCCGATACGGACGCGGCCATATTCGTCGCCGTCACTGATGCGTGGCAGGAGGAGATACGCAGGGAGCTGGGCAACCGGGGGTTCAAGAATTACACGATCGTCTATAAGTATTCCTTCCTTGATGGAGATGACGGAGGGGCTGTAGGCATCCCGCAGGTTGCCACCGTGGGCATACGCGAGCTGCTTGCGCAGCAGTTCCGGGATGACGGGGAGTTCAACAGGCTGGACGTAATAGTCCGCGTCCTTGCGGTGGAAAGCTTCTACGGCAGGAACGATTCCGGGATGGCCCTGTACGCAAAGATGCAGACCCTGAGGAATCCCGATGCGAACGGCGGCAGCTACGGCGATCTGGCCGTCCCCCGCTTCGAGAATCTGATACGATCCATCGCTGAGCGGGGCTACGACCCTTCGTCAGAAATCATCGTAGACAGACGTCTGAGGCTTGTGGACGGTGCGCACCGCCTGTCCCTGGCAATATACAATGATGTAAAGCTCGTCAGGATGCGGATGCTGGACGAGGAAAGGCCAGAAATCACCTACGGACGGGAATGGTTCGCCCCCCGCTTCACGAAAAATGAGCTGACTGCCGTCGAAAACAAATTCCGGGCGTTGTCGGAGGCATGGTCTGTTCCCATAGCGGGGATCATCTGGCCCCCGGCCATGCCCTTTGCGGACGAGATCATAAAGCGCATACGGGAGAAATACACGGTGGCGGACGTGCGGACGCACCGCCTGCCGGACGAGGTCTTCAAACAGTTCGTCAGGGGCGTATACCACATTGACAGCATTGCGGACTGGAAGGTGGACTACAAGATAAAAGAATTCGCCCCCTACGCGGACAAGACGTTTGCCACGCTGGATATCCACATGCCGCGCCCGGATTTCAGGATAAAGGAGGCCGGAACTCCCGTGTCCCGGGCAGGGGAGGCCCTCAAGAAGGAGATACGGGACGGGTTCAAGGGGCGAATAAAGGACTACCACCCCGACGTGATTTTCCACACGGGTGACGACTTCCACCAGAGCGACTACATCCGCGGGCTTCTGGCAGTGGATTTCCCTCT
>CAMNGY010000277.1 GCA_946538795.1 uncultured Treponema sp. | reverse complement strand
TCGCATGGAACCTCCATGACAAGGACGTGGAGCTTCGGGGGAAGAAAGCCGGGCTTGCCGAGGGGAAGAAAGCCGGGCTTGCCGAGGGTGTGAGAATGACCGCACGGAACCTTCTCGCGCTGAACATGAGCGTTGAGACCATCGCTAAGGCGACCGGGCTTTCCATGGACGAAATCAAAAAACTGTAAGACGCTTGCCGTAATTCCCGCACCCGGCGATCCAAATGCCTGCGTCCGCTAGGCCCGCGCAACCGGCCCTGGGGCGTGGGCGAAAGGCATCTCGGGAGGCGGGGTCGCGTCTGGCCGGGCCGCCCCCATCCGTCGGTGGCCCCCTCTCTGACGGGGGCTGCCAGCTCTGGCGGGGAAGCTGCGCCTTGCTTTTTTTGATTTTTGTGCTATGATATTTGCAAACGGAGATTTGGCAGTATGGGCGATTATGGGCATAGGACAAAAATATATGTTGATACCTCAATCGTAAGTTACTTGAGCCAGGAGGACAGTCCTGAAAGAATGGCCTCCACTATTGAGTTTTGGAACGAGATAAAGCGAAGAGACGATTTTGACATTTATCTATCCGATGTCACGCTGGCGGAAATTTCTGACTGCTATGAGCCCAAGCGGACGTTCATGCAAAAAAAACTAAGCGAGATACAATTTAATTTTCTTGAAAAAGACGATGATGCGGAAAAACTTGCACAGCAAATAATCGACCTTGGCATATTGACTGAAAAAAGCCATGACGATTGCCTCCACATTGCGATTGCGGTTCTGGAAGCCTGCAACTATATCGTTTCTTGGAATTTTAAGCATCTTGTGAATGTGAAGACGATAAATGGGGTTCGAGCGATTACGAATTTAAAAGGATTCAGCCCGATTGACATTATTACGCCGGAAATGCTCATAAAAGGAGACGACAATGAATAAACCGGATATTTCTCCCAATTTCACAGTGGATGACATTCATAAAATTCGCGAATACAATTGGGAAACGACCAAAAACCTTTCTGCCGAAGAACGAACCGCTTATTATAGAAACAAAGCGTTGGATTTCCTAAAGGATGCCGGTATTGTTCCAAAAAGGAAGGTTTGTGAACACGAGCTGGTCGTGATGTGATTTTCCGCCGATGATGGGAAGCGTGGCCCTGGCGGGTACACACGGGTTGCCGCCACGGGCCGGGGTACGACTCCAAGGCACTGGAATTGCCCAAGTGGGGCGGGCGGCCATCTCTCTGACGGCGTGCGCCAACATTCGCTCAGACTTTACCCACGAACTGCCGATACTGACTGTATGGAAAAGATCGCCTTTGTCCCCCTCGTCTTGGAAGTTCTCAAGGACTGGCGGGTCATATTCATAACGATTCTCATGATACTCTTCGTGTCAATCGGAAACTACGTGCAGCATTACGTCAAGAAGGTGAAGCCTTCGAAGAAGAAGAAGGTTGCCCCTCCGCCACCGCCGCCGAAGAAGGAGGAGGGAGAGGAAGAAGAAGGCGGTGAGGAGGAGGCCCAGTAAGGCTCTGCCTTGCATTCGGGCAGCTTAGCCGCGGACCTCCCGCTTTCCCTTAACTTGCCCCCTTTAAAATCCGATAAGAGGATTGAAAAGGTGGGTCATCATGTTAAAAAAGACGAATAACAGAACATCAGCCACAGTAAGCTACGTACTTTTCGCATTGGCGGCAGTCATGGCAGTATTCCTGATCGCAGGCGCCATGCAGACAGGATCCTCGGGCTTTGGCTCGGGCTATAGCCCGGACACCGGAACGAAGGAGCCGTTCCTGCTCGTACGTTTCGGAGCCGCGCTCTATTCGGTTTACGGCTTCTCGTCATTCCTAATCCCCGCATTCCTGGCAGTGTCGGGTCTTTTCTGCATGGACGACCGCTGGTCCCCGCAGGGGCTGATATGCCTGGCCATCAGCTTTGTCCCCTTCTTCACGATAGCATTCGCAGAGCATACCGCACGCAAGATTGCGGTAGAGGACATAGGTCCCGTCGCCGTGACCAAAATCATCATACTCATGGCCATCGCCATACTGGTTGCAGTGATGGAATACCTGACCGCCCTGGTGCTTTCCACGCCGTCCCTGCGCAAGGAGATACGGCCCAAGCTTCAGGAATACAAGGAAAAGACCCTGACCAAGGCCAGCAGCTTCATAAAGAAGAACAAGGAATCCTTCACTCTCAAGTTCAAGAAAGACATACTGGAAACGGAAGACGGATATGACGATGAGGAGCGCATGTCCGGCCCTGCAGACGGGGAGGCTGTTTCCGGCGCCCCGGACACTCCGCACACGGAAAAAGATGACGCTTCCGCCTCGCTCGCCTCCGCCCGGATGCACGAAGCGGACCGGCAGGAATATGACAGGGGCCACGAAGAACTGCTTGACGAGGATGCCGCGATCGAGCAGGCTGTCGCCAGGAGCATAGATGCAGCCGTTGACGGAATGTTTGACGACGAAGGCAACCTCATCGGCATGGAGGATGAGAGTCCCCGGCCCCAGGTGGTCAGCGCAAGACAGGTCGTTCAGGATGAGGACTACATAGAGCCATACGAGGATGCACAGATTGACGGTGACGACGGGAGCCTGCTGGACAGCATGACCCTTGATTACATCTCAAAACACGTTGACACGAACCTCCTGGCAAACTCATTCATGACGTGCGAGGAGGCCCCCATACAGGATGACCGGCCCTACGCCGCCACGGAGGGGGCCGCGTTCCGTCAGGAGGCCCCCATACAGGACGACCGGCCCTACGCCGCCACGGAGGGGGCCGCGTTCCGTCAGGAGGCCCCCATACAGGACGACCGGCCCTACGCCGCCACGGAGCTTCCGGAGATGGACGGAAACGGCAGCGTACCATACGGACGTACCGCGGCGGGCATGAGCGGGAGCGCATACCCGACCGAACGAATGCCCGCTCCGGGTACAAGCGGAACCGAATATCCGCAGGAGGCAGTACTTGCCCATGAACCTGTCACCGAACGCATGCCATCCCTTTCCCCTGTCTTTGACAAGATGGAATACGACGCGAAGCAGGAAGTGGGGGACGCCATGCCCCTGTACATCCAGGGACAGGACGCGCAGTTTGACGAAACGGGAGAGCTTTCTGACGAAGATGCACAATTTGACGAAAATGGCGGGCTTTCGGACGGGGACATACTGGATATAGACGAGGAAGTCAGCATAGAGGAAGAAGACACTACCGAAGATTTCACTGCTGACGGTGACGACTCGTTTGACATTGTGGAGGAGGAGTCCCTGGAAGACAGCGATGCAAACGACGCTGAGGATTCCATGCCGGAAAACGTAGACGCCTTGCTGGACACGGAAAAAGAGGAGGATGTCAGCAGCCTCGCCTCTGGCAACAGCCACGCCCAGGCCCCCCTGCCCTCCCCCGCCGCGGAAGCCTCCAGGCCAATGCCCGCTCCTGCCGGGGCTATGTCAGCTCCTGCCGAGGCCGCCGCGGAAGCCTCCAGGCCCAGAAGGTCAGGTACCCCCTACGGCATATCCACGGACCTGCTGAACGAATACGATGACAACCCCTACTGGATCATAGACGACGAGACCAAAATGGCGGCGACGAACCTCATGGCCACCTTGAGCGAGTTCGGCATAAAGGCGGACGTGACGGGGATACGCAAGGGGCCGGTCGTCACGATGTTCGAGCTTCTTCCCGCTCCCGGCGTAAAGCT
>CAMNGY010000276.1 GCA_946538795.1 uncultured Treponema sp. | reverse complement strand
CGGGGACCGCCTGAGGGTTCCCCCCTGCCGCAGCCTCGCCGGAAGCCAAGTCCGCGCCGGCCTCCATACTGCCGGGAAGGGACCCCTCCGGCCCGCCGTCAGGCTGCGTCACGCCGCGGCCTTGCTGCACAGCGCGCACGGCGCCGCTTATACTGTAAGCGCGTATCTCACGCAAAAGGCCCTCCGTGCCGCCCGACTGAACGCGGGCCGCGGCCTCTCCGCTCGCAATCATGCCGTTCATGACCCCGGCCTCCCTGAGCCTTTTCGTGAGGGCACGGGTGTCTATGCCGCATATCCCGACTATGCCCTGTTCCTTCAGGAAGGAATCCAGGTCTCCCCCGCAGCGGAAGTTGGAGGGCTTCTCGCAAAGCTCCCGCACGACGTAGCCCCGTACCCAGGACCTGCCGCTCTCGAAGTCCTCCCCGATCACCCCGTAGTTCCCGATAAGGGGGAAAGTCTGGGTGACGATCTGCCCGTAGTAGCTGGGGTCGGTCAGCGTTTCCAGGTACCCGGTCATCCCCGTGGTGAACACCGTCTCGCCCACCGCCGTTCCTTCCGCTCCGACCGGCCTTCCTTCCCAGACCGTCCCGTCAGCAAGAATCAAATATGCCTTGTCCATCTCTTTGCCCATAAAAAAAGACGTTCATTCCATCTGCCGACAATCAGCCGACAAATCGAACGAACGTCTTTGTTCTTATTTATAGTCACTATACTTTCTTTTCGGATTCTCGTCAAGACACTGCGCGCGGCAGGCAATGCCGCCCGCCCAAGCCGCCGCCCGCCCCGACCGGACATACGGCGGAAACAGGCCGCGCGAAGGCGTTCCGGCTGCCATTATGGACATATGGAAGAAAAAAATGCTATCATTTCCGGGAAAGCTCGAAGACAAGGAATACAGCTGTATGAGGTTCAAATTTTTGAAGGGCGCGGGCACGGGAAACGGCTCAAAGATGCTCCGCCAGATTACCGCCATCATTGTCGGCTCAATGACGCTCGGCATGGTGAGCGTCGTCATTCTGTCCATCACCGTATTCAGCAACCGATACATGCGCAACACCCAGAACCTGATCGTCCATACGGCCGAGGGAGCGATGGGCATAATGAACGACTGGGCACTGACGCTCAAGGGCCTGACCTCCGCCTCCGCCGTCCGCCCCGACCTCGTGCAGGCCATGCGGGACGGCGATGCTGAGCAGCTCCGGGAGATCGTGTCCACGTTCTCGGGTTCCAGCGACGTGGAGCTCATCGCTTTCACCGACAGGGCCGGCGTCGTCCTGCCGGGCGGAGGCTATAACATAGACGAAGGCACGAGCATCCAGGACCATGCGGGCGTGTCGGACGCCCTGAAGGGCCGCGAGGGGCTGACCTTCGAGCCTCTGGGCGACATAAGCTATGCCATAGCATATTCCTTTCCCGTCCGCGATCCGAGCGGGGGGCTTCTGGGGACGGTGGTCTCCGCCTACGACCTTACGACCGGCTCCTTCGTGGAGCTCATGAAAAACGGCTTTGATGTCGAATGCACGGTGTTCCGCGGCGGCGAGCGCATGGAAACGACGCTTGACGTGGGAGCCGGCAGCCGGCTGGACAATCCCGTCATACTGCGCGAAGTGCTGGAGGAAAAGAACATCTTTGTCGGCAGGAACACGGTCAACGGCATATCCTACCTGTCCGTATACCAGCCGCTCACGTCCGACAACGGGGACGTGACCGGAATGCTGTTCATCGCGAAGGACCTCTCCGAAGTGCACCAGATCGCGAGCACGGTGCTGCTCGTCGTCATCCCATACACCCTGCTGGTGGTCATCCTCTCCGGCCTCGTCGTCTTTTTCGCGATGAACAGGATGAAGGGCCGCGAGAGCACGGTGAGCGAGACCCTGCTCTCCGAGACCCGGAGCCTCGTCGTGGCGGCAAAGGAGACAGCGGCGACAAGCCAGGACCAGAGCACGGCGGTCAGGAAAATCGTCGAGACGATGGAAGACAACAACGACCTGGCCGAGAGCATCGCGACAAAGATAAAGGACGTGACGGCCGTTGCCGGCAAGACCAGCGGCGACGTGGCCGACGGCGTGGAGCGGCTGAAGCGGAACGTCGCCCAGCTGCACGAGATCGCCTCGGCCAACCAGGACACCATAGACGGAATAAAGAACCTGGGCGAGAAGATCGACAACATCTGGGACATCGTGACGCTCATCAATTCGGTCGCAGACCAGGCCAAAATCATCGCGTTCAACGCGGAGCTGGAGGCAAGCAGCGCGGGCGAGGCGGGCCGGAATTTCCACATTGTCGCGGCCGAGATACGCCGCCTGGCCGACGGCATAATCGACGGCACGAAGGAAATCAAGGAGCGGATAAGCGAGATACAGCAAAGCTCGGACAGCCTGATCCTGGCGAGCGAGAGCGGCACGGAGAAGATAAATTCCGGCGTGGAGAACGCGCGGTCCCTGTCGGAGAGGTTCGCGAGCATAAAGAACGCGTCCGAGGTGACGGCGGCAAGCGCTGGGGACATAACGACAATAATCCAGAAGCAGGCGGCGGCGAGCGAGCAGATACTGATGACGATCAAGCAGATAGCGGCGGGCGTGGAGAATTTCACGACGGCGACGGACAACATCTCCAGGTCCTCGCAGAAGCTGAAGAACATATCGGAGAAGCTGAAAGAGTGACCCCGGCCCCGGCCACATGACGCCCCGGCCACATGGCGCCCTAACCGCACGGCGCCGGGAAAACGCGCGCAAAAAACGGCCGCAAAAGCGCGGATACTCCCTTGACATTTTTTTTCAAAGGCAGTATAAATCAAACATCTGATGGCAACGAGGCCGCAAGGGAAGAACCTTAGCGGCCTTTTTGTTTTTAAAGCGACAAAGGCGTCGTGTTCCACAGGCTTCCGGCAGGAGGTCTGCAGAATGCGTCGCCTTTTTTTGTGTCTTTTACAGGAGCAAACGATGGACGAAGTCACAGGGATTTTCGGCGAGAACGTCTTCAACGAGACGGTGATGAAGGAGAAGCTGCCCAAGGAGACCTTCAAGCAGCTTATGAAGACCATACAGGGCGGCGAGAAGCTGGATGCATCCGTTGCCGCCGTAGTCGCCAACGCGATGAAGGACTGGGCAGTGGAAAAAGGCGCGACCCACTTCACCCACTGGTTCCAGCCCCTTACGGGAATCACGGCGGAAAAGCACGACAGCTTCATCAGCCCGCTCCCGGGCGGGAAGGTCATAATGGAATTCTCCGGCAAAGAGCTTGTTCAGGGCGAGCCTGACGCGTCCAGCTTCCCGTCCGGGGGTATCCGCGCGACATTCGAGGCCCGCGGCTACACGGCCTGGGATCCCACGTCATACGCCTTCATAAAAGACGGGACCCTCTGCATCCCCACGGCTTTCTGCTCATACACCGGGGAGGCACTGGACAAAAAGACCCCGCTCCTGCGCTCCATGCAGGCCATAAGCAAGCAGGCCGTCCGCGTGCTCAAGCTCTTTGACGGCAACGAGGGCGTCAGGAGCGTCAGGACGACGGTAGGCCCCGAGCAGGAATACTTCCTTGTGGACAAAAGCGTATACGACAAGCGCGAGGACCTCATCTTCACGGGCCGCACCCTCTACGGAGCAAAGTCACCGAAGGGACAGGAGCTTGAGGACCATTACTTCGGCATGATAAAGCCGCGCGTACAGGAATTCATGAAGGACCTGAACCG
>CAMNGY010000275.1 GCA_946538795.1 uncultured Treponema sp. | reverse complement strand
CCGGAACTATCCTCAGGGATGCAGAGACAGGCGAGGTTATCCGGGATTTCAAGGACGATGAGGAGGGTACTTCCCTGGTCTTCCTGCATGGCGGCAAGGGGGGCTGGGGAAACGTGCACTTCAAGAGCAGCACCAACCAGGCCCCCCGCTATGCCCACAAGGGCACTCCGGGCGAGGAGAAGAAACTTCGGGTGGAGCTTTCGATTATGGCAGACATAGGGCTGGTTGGCTTCCCGAATGCGGGAAAGTCCAGCCTGCTTGACTTCTTTACCAATGCCAGGCCCAAGATAGCTCCCTATCCCTTCACAACGAAGGTTCCTAATTTGGGCGTGCTTCATGTGGACGAAAACAACGACATCATCATAGCCGACATACCGGGAATAATCGAAGGTGCGTCCGAAGGGGCCGGGCTGGGGATAAAGTTCCTCAAGCACATTTCCAGAACTGCCGGGCTTCTGTTCATGATTGACTGTTCGGATGAAAGTTGCCTTGCGGCCTATGATTCTTTGGTCAAAGAGCTTTCAAGCTACGGTGACGGTCTGGCTGAGAAGCCTCGGATAGTCCTGTGCAACAAGATTGACCTGGAAGGGGCCGCGGATATGGCCCAGCAGGTCAAGGAACGGATCCTGTCAGGCGGAGAGAACGTGAATGTCATCCCTGTCTCCGTCATGGCCCGGACCAACATGGGGGCTGCCAGGAAAGCCGTGATAGAGCTTGTTGAGAAGATGGAGCGCACCCATGCGCCGGGCCGGAATCATGCCGGAGATTCAGCAGATGCCGGGGAGAGGCACAGCTCCTTCCTGGAAACCCGTTCGGTGGACGAGAGCATGGAGGTCCAGTATCCTGGGGTGGTAAGCAATCAGGAGGAGTGATGAAGCTTGCGATTCTGGGGGGAAGCTTCAACCCCATACATATAGGGCATCTTGCCCTTGCGGACGAGGTGTGCCGTTCGCTCGGCTATGACCGCATCCTCTTTATCCCTGCCTGCAAGCCGCCGCACAAGGAGGCCAGGGACGTCGTCAGCGCCGGGGACAGACTTGAGATGGTGCGCCTGGCCTGTGCCGGGGACGAAAGGTTCGGGGCTGAGTCCTGTGAGATAGACAGGGGCGGCACCTCATATACATGGGATACGGTCCTCTGCCTTGAGCAGAAGTATGCGTCCGTGCTGGAGGGGAAGATAGGCCTCATCATGGGGGACGACCTCCTGCCGGGCTTCCATCTCTGGAGGAATGCGGAGGGGCTTGCCCGGAAGTGCCAGCTGATTCTTGCCAGGCGGCCGATGACGGTCGAGTCCGCAGCTCATGCCAACAAGCCCCACGGTGCATACGCACAGGCGGACTTCGCGTCCAACCTGGACTACGACTTTGCGGCTGACCCCCTCTTTTCGGCTGCGGTCAGGCTGGATAACGCCGTCCTGCCCCTGAGCTCCACGGACATCAGGACCAGGGCAGGGGAGGGCGGGGGCTTCAAGTACCTTGTTCCTGCCGCTGTTTTCCAGTATATTATTGAAAGAAGGCTTTATACGCATGGAAATAACTAAGGATTTGATTGACCGGGTGAGTGCGGCTGCCCAGGCGGCTGAAAAAAAAGAGCGTTGGGAGCACAGCCTTCGGGTCGCTGCGACTGCGGAGCTGATGTGCAATATGTTTGGCGTGGATCCTCAGAAGGGGTACCTGTCTGGTATTGCCCATGACATGTGCAAGGACCTTGCCGATGCGGAGCTCCTTGATTTGGCTTCCGGGGACGGCCAGCCTGTCTCAGAGGTAGAAAGGAAGCGGCCCGCCTTGTTGCACGGCAGGGCCGCCGCAATGAAACTGCTCCGTGACTTCGGCGTGGATGACGGCGACATCATACAGGCCGTGTCGCGGCACACTATGGGAGGGGCCAGCCTGTGCCCGCTTGCGAAGATCATATATGCGGCTGACAAGATAGAGCCGGGACGGCCGCAGTCAACGAAGGAATACCGGGATGCCCTTTTTGCCAAAAGCCTTGATGCCCTTGTCCTGGCGGTGCTGGAGGAGAACATGCGTTTCCTTGAATCCAAGGGCAAGAAAATAGCTGACGTCAGCTACCGCTTCCACGAGAGCCTGAGAAGGGATATAGCCCGTGATGCCCAGCTGGCTGTGGCCATGTCGGAGGGCCGCTAGGGATGGCCTTCAGCAGGGAGCAGAAGAACCTTGCCTTCATTCTGTTCATCGTCGTGATTGTCGTAATGGTGGCGGTCAAGATAGCGACGTCGCTGATTCAGGACCCTGTCGCCGAAAAACTGAAGAAGGACCAGGTGGTCAAGGTCCTCTTCGTCATTCAGGACGATGAAGGGGCAGCGCTTTGTTCCGAGGTCTTCCTGTATTATCCTGATTCCAGGAAATGCGCGGTCATAGACATCCCCGGCAATACCGGGGCCATCTGGAGGAGCCTTGGCCGGGTGGACAGGATAGATGTCATATACCGTGACAGGGGAATGGGCGCGTACATGGATGAGATAGAGGAGTTGCTGGGCCTGGAGATTCCCTTCTCTATATCCATAAGCCAGGACAACTACGGGCGTTTGGCGGATTACTTGGGCGGTTTGCCTGTGTTTATCCCGGAGCCGGTGGACATGTCCGACGGAGATGGCGGAAGGTGGCTTCTGCCGAGCGGGGCCGTCAACTTGGACGGAGAGAAGCTGAGGGACTACATGGAGTTCCTTTTGGATGATGAGGACGAGGCATCCAGGGACGAACGCCGTCTTTCGGCATTCATTTCGTTTATGACGAAGCTGAAGGATTCCCGTGCGGATGTCTTGGACAAGAAGAACTTCCCGATCTATTACTCATGCATGCAGGGCAATGTGGATGCGGACGGAATGTACGAGCTTCTTGAGGTCATAAGCGACTTTGACGCCAATTTCCTGACAACCCAGACCGTGCTGGGGAGCGAAAGGCTTGTGGACGGCCAGAAGCTTATATTTCCGTTCCTGAACGGCCAGCTGGTGAAGGACGTGGTGAAGCAGAAGGTCCGTATGCTGATAACGCAGGACTCCCAGGATAACAGGAGGGTCTATGTTGTTGAGGTTTTGAACGGGACCTACCAGCAGGGACTTGCCAGGAATGCTTCCATACTTCTTGAGAATGCGGGGTATAGCATACTCAGGGTCGGAAATGCGGACAGGATGGATTATGAGCATACCGCCATAATCAACCATATAGGCAATGAGGCCGCTGGGAGGACGCTTGGCGATTTCATAAGCTGCTACAATATAATAGATGAGGCGATAGACCTCGCCAGCGAAAGCGAAGAGGATGTTGACTTCACCCTTGTCCTGGGGGGGGACTGGGACGGGCGTTACGTGCGCGGTGGCTTCGGAAAGGAAGATTCCGAAGCCAAGGATTGATTTGTTTTAGAGGAGAAAGATTTTTATGGAAAAGACTACGGAACAGAAAGCTTTGGAGCTGGCTCAGCTGATGGAGGACGGTAAAGGACAGGATGTTTGCGTTCTGGACATATCCAAGCTGAACAGCTGGACCGACTATTTCGTGATAGCCACTGTCACCAGCAGTGCTCAGGCAGAAGGTTTGTATAAGTACGTGAAGGAGTATAACAAGGAAAACGAGCTTGAGTTCCACCAGACGGGCCACAAGCTGCCTCAAGGGGATGAGTGGATGCTGCTGGATTTGGGGCCAATAGTGATACATCTTATGCCCCAGGAAGCCAGGGATTTC
>CAMNGY010000274.1 GCA_946538795.1 uncultured Treponema sp. | reverse complement strand
CGCGCTGACGACAAAATGACGGAGAAGAGGACAAATGAAAAAGAAGAAGACATTTAAAGATCTCATGGCACGGGCGGGAATACTCCCCGACATCATAATGGTAGTCACTGCAGCCATCATCACCTTCTACTTTTCCGGTTTGCTGCAGCAGGGACTTGTAAACACTCCCAAAGTCATAGCGACATTCCTCGCAATCATATTCATCAACGCAGCGATCCTGGCCCCGCTGCTGGACGGCTTCGTGACGACGGAACTGGGAAAGGCCGTGGAGGAAGAAAAGAAAGGAAAATGCAGTCCCGAAAAAAGGATGGACATAATAAGGCGGCTGATGATATACCCGCTCATATCAGCCCTTGCGTTCGGCATCTTGTACCTGGCGGACATGGTGCTGTTCGCCGTCATACTCCGCCTGGGATTCAAGCTTGATTCGCCCACGGTCCTGTTCATCTCGGCAGGTCTTTTCCATGCCCTGGTCATAGAGGCCGTGTCGCGATACATATTCATAGAATCCATCTGTTCGGACATGACAAAAGAGATGCTCCAAAAGGAAATAGTACCGGAAGTCGTCCATCAGACCAGGTTCTTCGGGCTGCCGCTGTACATCAGGGTTTTCTTTCACATAATACTCCCGTTCATGTCCGCAACCATAACCCAGATGTGCTTGCAGTACCGGGCCATAATGGGAAGGTACAACCTGCCCCACCTGACATTCAAAATGGGAATAATGCTCTCTGTGAACATGATCATATACCTCTTTCTGTCAGGATTCTTCTTCCGCCACATTTCCACGACCATAAAACAATCCGTCACGCTCCTGGAAGGACTGAATTCCGGCTCGCAGAAAGACCACGTGTACATTCCGACAGATCTGGGCTATGAGCTTGAGCTGAACAACTTCCTCATAAACGAACTGCTCGCCTACCTGGAAAGCATAGCGAGGACTTTCAAGGCCGCAAGCCAGAACATACTCTCCTCGACATCGGAGCTGGCGGACATCGCAATGAAAAACACTGAAATAACGATGAACGAGAGGGCGGGCGTAACGGAATGCCTTGCCATAATGGAGGAACGGAAGAAGACGTTTGCGGAAGTCACGTCCAGGGTGTCCAATATAAAACAGTCAGCGGAAAACACGATGGCCCACGTCAGCAGGAGCAACGGACTGCTGAAAGATGAGATTGAGAAGATGGCCGAAATAACGGAGCTGAACCTTGAGACCATAACGAAGATAAAGAAGCTGAGCGAAAAAATAGATGCAGTGAAGAGCACCATAGCAACCATAAACAGCCTGGCGGAGCGCAACAAGATGATCGCGTTCAATGCGGAGCTCAAGGCCAGCAGTACCGGAGAGGCAGGCAAAAACTTTCATATCATCGCCAACGAGCTGCGCCGCCTGGTTTCCACCATTACCAGCTCAACCCAGGACATACAGGGAAGCATAAAGGACATACAGGAAACCGCGGACAACCTCATCATCTCAAGCGAGGGAGGAACACAAAAGATACGGGAAGGATCATCGTCATTCGCAAAGCTGGAAGAAAAATTCCAGGAACTGCTGGTTTCCAGCACAGTCACATCGGAAAGCGCGGAAAACATGCAGGATGAAATGACGGAGCAATACGAATCCTTTTCCCAGATATACGAGAGCCTGGATCAGATGGCAGTAAGCCTTGGGGAATTTGACAACACCACCAAAGCGATGAACAGCTCCAGCGCTAAACTCAACGAGACGGCACAAAAGCTGGACTCCATAAACTCACAGAGAATTTCGAGGGTGTAATATGGATAAAAAAGACAAGAAGCAAAGCTTTGGAAGAAAGATATTCCTTGCCATAATCCCATACAACTTCATCGGAGCTTTTTTCATACTCATGTACTCGATGAATTTTGTTAAATTCCACAGGAGCGACTATTTTATTGCAATAGTACTGACCATCATACATATTATCATAGGTCAAGCCGTCATTGCCCCCATTGCCCACAGGATATCCATTGCGCATCTGTCCGGCAGGCTGGAATTCTACGCATCGCAGAAGACAAACTGCAAGGAAAGGACAGAAATCGTGAGGGAGCTGGTCCGCTATCCTATAAAGAAGGCTGCGGAAACCATGACCGTATTCCTCATCTGCACGATCAGTGTCAGCGTATTCTTCCACTTTCTGACGGATTTTTCACGCCGGTACACATTCATCTTCATGCTGGTCTCATCGCTTTCCACATACATATCTTTCATATTCGCCCTGGACAACACGCAGAAGCTCTGCTGCATGGAGGCGGAAAAAATCGCGACGGAAGGCCTGGACACCGACACCGTGGACAGGGAGCATTTCTTCGGGACTTCGCTCCTTACTCTCTTCATCCTTTATGTCTTCATACCAATGGTGTTGTGCTCCGTATTCACCCTGCTGGAAGTCATCTTCCTGAAATCATTCCGGAAGCTCGTAAACATCTCCATGGTAAACATCGTAATAATAAGCAGCCTGGCGCTGCTCTTCTTCAAGCGCATAAAGAAGAATTCGCATACTATGGAACGCGCGCTCTTTGACCTGATGAGGACGAACGCGAATTCCACAACGGCTTTCCCCACGGACTTTTCATCCGAAATGTCCTATTTCACCTACCTGTTCAACAAGACAATCCTTCTCTTTCAGGGACTTGTGAACAATGTGTCCCAAGTAAACCTTGACATAAACGAATCCACATCGGCCCTGGCAACAATTTCCACGGAAACAGCCAGCACGTCCATGGAGCAGTATTCCACTTCCAACGAGATACTCGCGACTATGAAGGGACTCAACACCAGCCTGTCCGAAATAGAGTCAAAGGCGGACGAAGTCCTGAAAGTTGCCAGGACCACAGCCCAGCAGGTTGACGGAAACTTTGAGACCCTGCGGATGAACAGCGATATGATGAAGGACATCCGGGATTCCAACAGCATGACCATAAACGGCATCCAGAGCCTTTCCAACAAGATAAGCAATATACAGGACATCGTGAACCTGATAACGACAGTGACGTCCCAGACCAAGATCATAGCCTTCAACGCCGAGCTTGAGGCCAACGGGATCGGGGAAGAAGGCATAGATTTCCAGAACGTTGCGACGGATATACGGGCATTGGCAGACTCGACCATCAGGCTCACAAATGACATACAGGAGAGCATTCACGAGATAAACAAATCCAATGAGAACCTCATAAAAACCGGAAAGGACTTCATACAGAGAATAAACGAGGGAAGCGCAATTTCCGAAAAACTGGAGCAGACCTTCAACGAAATCCAGAGGGCGGCATCGGAGACGGCTGACGAGGCAAATGACATACAGCAGTCCGTGCCGGAGCAAATTCTTTCATTCAAGCAGATAGAAGGCGCTTTGCAGGACATAAATACCAGGCTCAACGACATAAACGACTCAACGCACAAGATAAGCCTTTCAATAGACAGGCTGAAACTGGAGTCGGGGAACCTGGCGACGATGATGCTGGACATGAACGGAGGGATATGAACATGAAATTTGGAAAACGGCTTATATTAGAAAGCTGGGCCGTGAATTCGACATCACTTGCGCTCATTCTCTTTTATTCCATATTCAGTTCCCGGATTCCCATGCAGTCATCTTTCGCGCTGGCCAAGGCTACGGTTCCTGTCGCAGCGTTCTTCATCTTCCTGGCCGGCCCTACCCTGGAGCACATGATTTACCGGGGC
>CAMNGY010000273.1 GCA_946538795.1 uncultured Treponema sp. | reverse complement strand
AGCCTACGACCGGCCTGCATTTTGTGGACATAAAGCAGCTTATGGAGGTTATTCAGCGCCTGGTGGACAAGGGGAACACCGTCGTCATGATAGAGCACAACATGGACGTGATATGCCAGGCCGACCACCTGATAGATCTGGGGCCTGACGGAGGTGACGGAGGCGGAAGGATTGTCGCCGAAGGAAGTCCGGAGGAGCTTTCGTCCTGTAAAGAAAGCTGGACAGGCCGCTATGTGGGTGAGATGCTAGACAGGATGAGGACTAGGGACGGTGAAGCCTAGGTGTTCCGGCGCCGCATTTTTCATAGCTTGCATTCTCTTTTTAGCCCTTCCTGTGTTTCCGCTTCATGCGCAGGGAGGGAAGTCCACCGTGGTCACGGTGAAATCTGCCCGCCATACCGAATATGAGAAAAACGAGGCCAGCGGGAATGAGATAATCGTCCTCACGGGCAATGTCTCAATGTCCGTGGAAAAGGGCAGGACAACGATTGACATAGAGGCTTCCACTGTCCGCTATGACAGGAAGACCAGCATGCTTTTTGCTCAGGGGGGAGTCATCCTCAAGTCATCCGGCTCCGGAGGCAGCCAGGATGCTACCGCTGATTCCATGCTCCTGAACACGGACACTTTGGAAGGAATATTCGACAACTCCCGCATAGTGCGTTTCGGTGGGGACGACAGCTCCATTCCTTCTGGTTCCACGCTGGTGGCTTCATCGAAAATTTTGGGTACCGGAGCTTCCGGTGCGATGGCTTTCAAGCACGCCACCATATCATTCTGCGATGACGAGAATCCGCACTGGAAGATACGGGCAAGCAAAGCCTGGATGCTTCCTGGGGGCGAGTTTGCATTCCTGAATGCTCTCCTCTATGTGGGGCAGGTTCCGCTGCTGTACCTGCCGGCCTTCTACTACCCCAAGGACGAACCCGTGTTCAATCCCGTGATAGGCTATGATGCCAGACGGGGATATTTCCTTCAGACGACTACTTACCTCTGGGGCAGAAAACCCCTGTCCGCGTACGGTTCCGATTCTGACGACGAATCCTTCAGCTTTGGCCGTCCGTCGCGGCTGAAAGAGCAGGAGAGAGAGGGCTTGATCCTGCATAACCTTGATGAGGATTATGCAGGTGATACCAAGGATTTCCTTAAGCTGACGGCGGACTACTACAGCCGCATGGGAGGGATGCTGGGCCTGGACGGAAATTATACCGGAAAAAACGGCATTCCGAGCATAAACGGCTTTCTGGACCTGGGCTTCTCAAACACGGTGTTCTACAGCGAGGATGATGATGCGTTCAGCCGCTACGGCCTTTCGGAAAAAGGATATAAAAAGTTCAAGGACTCATCATCGTTCCTTGGTCTGAACTTTCCCTTCCGTTATGCGGGAAAGCTGTCTGTCAAAGGGAACGGAAAGCCCAACTATTCGCTTTCCATGCCCCTGTATTCAGATCCGTATTTCCTTGTTGACTACGGAAGCCGTAACGAATACATGAATTGGATTAAGTTCCTTACCAGGAGCAGCTCCGAGGAAATAAGCGACGCCATGAAGGACACCGACGAGGACAGCCGGCTTGTCTCCAGCTTCAACTGGGATGCGAAGGTTTCCTATTCTTTCCCTGAGCTTTCCAAGCTGAACAGCTATTACCTTACGAACTCAAACGTGAACGTAGCCAGCTCCATCAAATTTAACAGCTGGAAACGGGCTGACAACTTCTTCAAGGAGCAGCCGCTTTCATGGCGGACATATTCTCCGGAACGGAAGGTCTTTTATCCGTCTCTCGTGACACCCATAGACATCTCCTTTTCGGCGAAGGGAAGCCTCTATAAATTCCCCTATGACAAGGAAACTCCTGGATCGGAAACAGCTGATTCCGATAAACAGGAGGAAAAAGAAGGCAACGGTGAGGAAGAGGGCGCGCTGGCTGAGGCTTCGCTTTTTTCGCCGGAAGATCTTCCCGATCTGAATGACATAAGCTTGCCGTCCCTCGCGGAATTCAAGGGCTTCCAGTACAGCCTTGACTACAGCGTGTCCCCTAAATTCGTCAGGCAGAACAGCTACAGCGCGCCAATGCTGTTCACCGAGGACACAAGCTTTGACTGGGACAAGACCTATTCTTCCTACTACGAGCTGAAAGGCCCCATAGATCTGATAAACAACATGTCTTACAGGGACCGTTTTGTGTCCATGTCAAACACGCTTTCGTTTGATCCCCACTATCAGAAACATCCGAACCTGGACGGATATACGAGCGAATCCTCAAAGAACTCCGTCCTGAACGCCGACTATGGCGCCAAAAAGCTTGACATAAACAACGTGAACGTCATCTCGTTCCGGCCCTTCATGTACGATGGCGTGCTGTATGACACAGGTTTGGACTGGAAAAGCAAGGTCAGGCTCCTGAGGACAGAATTCGTAGGGGATGCAGAGAATCCTGACTGGGATTACCTGCCTGTCAAGGGGGATGATGAAAGCATTACCGAAAACGTCCTCATAGGTTATGTGTCCGCGAAGGAAGATACGAAAATTTCACAGAAATTCACTGCATCATTATCCTTGCCACCCAGATCCGGTGAACGGGACTTCAAGGTAGACTTGACCTTCCCCTATGTTACCTGTGGATTCTCGGCCGGAGTGGAGCGGGTGGACAGCGCTGATAAGGATGAGGATCCGGAGTTCAAGGACAAGCCCCTCAAGCAGTACCTCACGGTAAACATGCAGGACAGCAAGCTGAAGCTCCTGAAGCCTCTGAATTTCACGGAATCCTACAGCTTTAATATGGAAGATAACCATCATGACAACTTAAAACTGGCTTTGTCTTGGAACGGGCTTCAGGCAGCCTATACGATGCAGTATGCATACGGCTACAGCTACGCGCAGTCAACAGGCTGGACTGCTGACAAGGAGAAGGATTTCCGGCCTTACAGCCTTTCCTTATCTTACTCTTCCCCCGCAAAGAAATTCCGCTGGTGGCTGGGTAGAATCGCCTGGGCACCGTCATTGCAGACAAGCTTCGTGTATGATCTGGCGAAGCCCATTGAAAGCTATTTTACCTTCATTCCGTCTATGACGTTCAGAATAAACCAGTTCCTCTACCTTACGTTCAGCTCAGAATCCCGCAATTCCGTCGTGTTCCGTTACTTCGAGGATTTCACGGAGTACGGGAGCGTCATAAGCGGAGAGAAGAATCCGCTGAAAGACCTTGCCGATTCCTTCGCTTTCTGGGATACTGACAGGAGAAAGGCATCCGGGTTCAAAGTAAAGAGCCTGAAGATGACAGTCGCCCACAACCTGCATGACTGGACTTTCGCATCCAGCTATGCTTTCAAACCAAAACTGACCAAAGACGAGAACAACAAGTCTGTATATAGCTATGACCCCTATTTCTCCTTCATAATCAGCTGGAGACCCATGTCCGGGCTCAGGACTCAGGTGGTCGATGAATATGGTGATGTCCAGCTCAATCCATAAAAAGCCCCTGGCTTTTAAAAGTTAGGCATTGCGTTCTGACAAGAACGGGTTTATAATTTATAGTATATGGCTGAGACAAAAGCAAAGAGTAGCAAGACGGCACGGACGGCTAAAAAAGCGGATTCCGGAAAGGAAAAGAATTCGTCCGTAGGAAAGACCAGCAAGGAAATACTTGACAAGGGTCTGGAGGCCTCAAAGAAATGGTTTGAAAGTGCGAAGAAGACCATCTCGGAGTAGCCTCCCGTGCAGATGCCGAGGGCAAACCTG
>CAMNGY010000272.1 GCA_946538795.1 uncultured Treponema sp. | reverse complement strand
GTCGTTCGTAAGGTCTATGTCCCTCTCCTTGCTCAAGTCAACAACCTGCTCGCCGGCCGGAGTCAGGACGGAAAGGTATCCCTGCGTGTTGGAGACAGTCAGGACTATGTTGCCCCCGTTCTCGGTGGGAATCATAATCTGGTCGCCCACGTACAGCCGGGCATTCTGGGTGCTGCCGTCAAAGCTGTACTGGTGGATCTTCTTGTTTTCGGCAACTGCCCTGGCCGCAATCTCCTTCTTCTCCGGAATCTTGAACACGTAGAAATAGAGGAAAACGCCCACCCCGCAAAAAAGCAGCACGGAAAAAATCACGATGACGGGAACCAGGAATTTGGGTCTGGTCTTCTCCAGAAGCTCCTTGGGAGTCGGTGACTCCTGCAGTTTCATGGCATGGTACAGCCTGAGAAGCTCCTTTGTGTCTGTGCCCAGGTAGTCGGAATAGTTCTGAAGGAATCCCGTCAGGTAGGCTTCCCCGTGGAAGCCCGTCTGATCGTCATTCTCCAGGGCAATTATATACTGCTTTGTAATGGCCGTCTCCGCGGCCACACGCTCTATGCTCAGGCCCTTGCTCTCGCGGGCCTCCCTCAAAATCGAACCGTAGCTCTCCATTCCGCCCTACTCCGAGAAAAGAAAATTGTTGTAATTGTTTGCCGATGACGGCGGGTCGTATATGAAACGCTGTTCGCTCATCCGCGTGTTCAGGTTGTAGTTCGAGAAGTAGAATATGAAATCCTGGTCGGCGGGCGTAGTGGCGACGATCCTCCGTATGAGGTGAGTGGACGGGTCAACGGAAAGCAGCATCTTTGAGAAAGCCTCGCTCGCCGACCGGCGGCGGAGGATAAGGTTCACGACCATCTCCTGGCTGCCCTCCTCAAGGGGGACGGGGGTCTGGCCGCTCTCGTAGGCGACCGTGTAGTAGCGCCTCATGAGAGAAAGCCCTTCGGGCGTCGCGGCCGCTGCCCCGGAACCGCTGACGGTCTGCTGGAGTATGGCGGAAGATCCGGGCAGATAAATGACCAGGGTCTCGCCGTTGAACAGGATTGTCTGGCCTTCCGGCTGTGAAAAATCAATCCTCAGCATCTCCGGCCGCTTGAAGGAACCCCTGCCCCTCATGGCCCCGCCGTTGCCTACGGTTATCTGGGTGTCGGCCTCGTAATCCTGTATGGAGGCATAAACGTCGCTCACGCTCTTAAAAAAATCACTTGCCGTCAAGATAGACTGGGAAAAAGACGGGCAGGCACATAATGCCGCCAGCACAAACACCGCAAAAGCTTTTCTCATAACGCATTATAATAGAAGAAAGAGGCAAAATCGTCAATACTCGCGCGATTCCCGGCCCCGCGCGATTCCCGGCCCCGCACGATTCCCCGGCCCCGCGCGATTCCCGGCCCCGCACGATTCCCCGGCCCCGCGCGATCCCCGGCCCCGCGCGATCCCCGCAAGATTGACAGCAATCGGGCTTACAACTATAATAGGCATATATGTCAGAAAGTGGTGGCGGCAGGCACTTCCTGTTCGTATATCTGAATACAGGCAACGGTCACAGAGCGCAGGCTGAAGTCCTTCAGGAGGCCTTTTTCGATTACGCCCCCGGCATGAAGGTTGAGCTTCTGTGCGGTTTCGACAAGAAAAACAGGGCCGGCCACATCCTGCTAGAAGACGGCTACGCCACAGCCTGCAACTACCTGCACGGAGTCTGGCCCCTCATCTACGACCTGGGCGAATTCAAGTTCTTCCAGACGATAGTCCGCCAGACGGTCCGCCTGCACACCGAATCCTACCTGAAGAAAGTCCTGGAAGAAAAACAGGTGACGGACATCGTGAGCTTCCATTTTGTCATGACCCCCGTCCTCACGGACGCCATCAGGTACATACGCAAGAAGACAGGCCGCAGGATCCGCATGACAGTCATAACCACGGACCCCTTCACCGGACCTTCCGCCTGGTTCTACATGAAGAACCAGACCTACCTGGTCGCATCCCCCCAGTTCAGGGAGCTGGCCTTAAAGAACGGGATAGCCCCGGACAAGGTGCGGATCGTGCCCTTCCTCCTGAACAAGAAATTCTCCCGCCCGGTGACACGGGACGAGATAGACTTCCTCAGGCGCAAGTACGGCTACAGCAAGGACAAACGCGTTGTCCTGCTGGCCGGAGGCGGAGAGGGCCTGCCCGGCGCGCTCAAGTTCGTGAACCAGTGCGTCGTGCACAAGGCCCCGTTCAGCGTGGCGGTCGTATGCGGGCGGAACAAGGGCCTGTACCGGTCGCTGGAGCTTGTGAGCAAGGTCGCCCCCTGGCTGGACCTTCACATATACGGCTTCGTGGACTACATGGACAGCCTGGTCAAGCTTTCCGACCTGGTGGTATCCAAGGCCGGGACCTCCACCATCATGGAAATAGCATCCCAGCAAAAACCCATAATCATAAGCAACTACATTTACGGGCAGGAGAAAGGCAACCTGGAATTCGTCAAGGCAAACGGCATTGGCAGTTTCATACGCCATTCATCCGACATATACGCGAAGATAAACGGCATTTTTTCCAGCGAGGACTCATACGGCAAGGCGCTGGCCGCCTGCAGGGGGCTTGTAATAGACACGGACGTAAAAAAAATAGTAAGATACCTCGTGGAGAACAGATAAGAAATGAAAGGAAAGCTGAAGGCCACGGTGCTGGCGCTGGCATACATGACACTGACGCTTGCCGCGGGAACGGCGGACGACTGGTCTGCAGAGGAGCCCAATCCGTACTGGGTCGCCCGTCCGCTTCACTACGGGCACAAGCAGCACAGCGGGCTGAACACCGGCAGCATGGAAGTCTTCCGCAGCGACTATGACGACTACACGTCTGTCTTTTACTACGAGGCGGCCTTCACCGAAAACCTCAAGGACAAGAACTTCACAGCCCCGGTGCTGAAAGCCGGCGTGGACGAAAACTACCTGAACGCCGGGGCCAGCATGCAGTACGGCAACATCTACGGGGCAATCACATATTACAACGCCATAGCGAACTTCCAGAAATGGCCCGCCAACATGACGGACCTGGGGCTTTCGGGAACATTCGCGTTCGGAAAGACTTTTTCCGCCCAGGCCCGCTACTACGACTTCTGCTTCTCAGGCGGAGAGGGCATGGCCATGCCCGGACTCACGCTCGCGGCCAAATTCGGGAACGGCGACTACAAGGCGCGCGTCTCGCTGGGCTGCGACCTCTGCATGTGGCACCTGGGCCCCTGGGGGAACGACAAGTTCTTCCCCCGCATACAGGCCGGCTTCGACTTCAGCAAGGACAGCATGAACGGCTTCGGGCTCTCATACATGATCGTCCCTCCCATAGACGGACCGAAAAGCATGGTTGACATAGACGACGTGGCGATCAGCCACACGATCTCGCTCTGGGCCGGGGCGACCAAGGACTTCGGCCGCTATACGGTAGGCGTGCGCCCCTACGGGCACCTGAACCTGAACGCCGTGAACCCGACGGACATCCGCTACTGGGATCTGCTGGACGACGATGGGGCCATGGGGCTTAAGCTGAAGCAGAACGAATGGCGCGGCCTGCGCCACTGGAAGGGAGAATACAACCCATACGCCGGCTACGGAAACATGGATTTCCTGGTGCGGCTGCCCGTGGCCCTGTCATGCCGCCTGGGCGAATACGTGACGGTGACGGGAGGGGTGATGTTCGGCCTGTACCACGCCAACTTCGACCACTACCACTACCTGGGGCCGGGAGGCGACAACGG
>CAMNGY010000271.1 GCA_946538795.1 uncultured Treponema sp. | reverse complement strand
AGCGCGAAGTATAACAGGAAGAAATTTTTTGAGGACAGCCCCTCTGATCATTATGCCCTGGGGGAGCCGTCCAGGGCCGCCGGCATACTGAAAAAGTACGGTTTTTCGGTGAAGAGAATCGTTTCCACGGGAATTCACCCGGAGCGTTTCCCCGAGAGCAAGAGGAAATTCTCTCCCCAGACTCTTTCTTTGGCCAGCAGGGTCTTCAAGCTGGGGGATACATTCGAGATTTATTGCAGGAAGGAGTAGCTATGTCTGAGTCTGCCGATGAGAAATATATACTGATTTTGGGTGCGGGGCTTATGCAGCGTCCTTCCATTGAGGCTGCCCGCGAGCTGGGCTACAGGACGCTCGTAGTGGACGCGAACCCTGCTGCTGTCTGCGTCCCGTTCGCTGACCGTTTTGAGCAGGTGGACCTGAAGGACAGGGAGGCCCTGGTAAACCTGGCCGGGTCCGTAAGGGACAAGCTGGCCGCCGTATTCACTGCCGGGACCGATTTTTCTGCGTCAGTATCCTATGTAGCTGAAAAATGTGGCTTCAGGGCGCACTCGTTTCAGGCCGCTCTGAATGCGAGCGACAAGACCTTGATGCGGGGTTGCTTTGAGAAAGCAGGGGTTCCTTCTCCATCTTTCGTCAAGGTGGGGCGCGGGGACATTGCGATGTACCTGAAGGAGGGGCTTGACAAGATGAGCTTCCCCAAGGTCGTGAAACCTGCCGACAACATGGGGGCCAGGGGCTGTCGCCTTATACGGGGCGCCGATGAATTCCTGCATTCCGTGGAGGTCGCCGTTTCGTATTCAAGGACAGGAAAGGCAATCCTTGAGGATTTCATGGATGGTCCTGAGTTCTCCATAGATGCCCTGCTGTATGACGGAACGCTTACCATAACAGGTTTTGCCGACCGGCACATATTCTACAAGCCTTATTTCATAGAGATGGGGCATACGATGCCCTCCGTCTTTGACGAGGACAAGAAGAAGGAGCTTGTCGCGACATTTGCACGGGGCATTGCCTCCCTGGGGCTTACCTGCGGTGCGGCAAAAGCCGACATAAAGTACACGTCCTCCGGGCCTATGGTGGGGGAGATAGCCGCGCGGCTTTCAGGCGGCTATATGTCTGGCTGGACCTTCCCGTATGCGTCCGGGTTGAACCTGACAAAGGAGGCCATGCGCATTGCGCTGGGCGAGCGGCCTGCGTTGCTGGAGGAAAGACGGGTCCCGCTCGATGCAGGTGCAGGCCTGCCTTTCAAGGTCTATGACGTCCCCTGCCTCAGGACGAGCGCGGAGAGGGCCTGGATCTCCATTCCGGGACAGGTCAAGGAGGTCCTGGCATTGGGCAGGGCCGAGACGGAGCCGTATGTGAGGAACGTCATGCCCAGGACCGGAGCTGGTGATAAGGTGGACTTTCCGCGGAACAACGTGGAGAAGTGCGGCAACGTCATTGCTGTGTCGGAACGCCATGATATTGCCGTTCAGGCTGCGGAGCATGCGGTTTCTTCCGTAGTTATCCGCCTGGAGCCGGAAAACCGTGAGACGGACACCTTCCTGGCCGGTACGGGCCAGTTCTGCGAGGAGGGCTTCCCGCCGGATGCCTTTGCCCTGCCGGAGGATGCCGGGAAAATTGTCCTTGATTATGCCGGACGGCTTGGCAGGATAGGGAAAGACAGCCCCTGCTCAAAAATAGACGATGGTGGAATTCTGAAAGTTGCCGAAAATATCAGTGACTATAATCACAGGACGCTGCTGGAGACCTTGAAGCTCTTTGATCAGCTGTGTCCTGAGCATCCTGAATTTGATGCCGTGGAATTCTTCCGCGCCGCCATCCGGGGCGGTTTGCAGGGACTTCTCTATATGAGGGACTCTCGTTAGGAGGGGAGTTGTTTTAAGATGAGGCTGAGGCAGTTAATCTCTCTTGCGATTTTGAGCTTTCTCCTTCCGGTATGCGGACTTTGTGCCGCCGAGCTGGATTTGCTTCAGGAGGCGCGCGCAGAAGGGATAAATGTATACTGGGATCCTCTTTCCCAGAACTGCGTCCTTGAGAAGGGTGGGCATCAGATTTCGTTCCTGTCAGGCGGAAGCTATATCATCAAGGACTACTCGTCCATAGAGCAGCAGAAGGCTCCGGAGATGAGGAACGGGAGCCTTGTCGCAACAAGCAGCTTCTTTGACGAAGCCAAGCAGTATTTAACCGGACAGGGCGGCTCCGTCGATTCTGTCTCAAAAACGGCATCGACGCCTGTTTCCTTGAAGCTGGACACTGTTTCCGGACAGGACGCCGCACCCGCGGACAAACGTTCCGTGCCCGTGATTTCAGGTGTTTCCGGCATAGTTGTCCCTGATCTCTCTTCTCCCGGCAGCACGCAGGCAGGGACTTACAGCATAGGAGCTATCCTCATTGATCCAGGCCACGGGGGAAAGGATCCCGGGGCAAGCTCAACTTTCACCATAAAAGGGAAGAAGACCACTGTTGTGGAGAAGGACATAAACCTCCGGGTGGGCCTGCGGCTTTTTGACATGTTGTCAAAAGCCTATCCCAAGAAGCGGATTATGATGACACGCAGCACGGACAAATACCTGACACTGGAGGAGCGGACCAATATAGCCAACTCCATTAAGCTGGGTGACAACGAGGCTGTGCTATACCTGTCGGTGCATGTCAATGCAAGCCTGGACAAGGATGCGACCGGTTTCGAGGTCTGGTACCTCTCCCCTGGGTACAGGAGGCAGGTCATAGACAGCAAGGATGAAGATGACAAGAGTTTGCTTTCCATACTTAACAGCATGATGGAGGAGGAGTATACAACGGAGTCCATTCTGATGGCAAAATTCATAGAGGACGGCATAAACGCCCAGGTTGGCTCGCTTAGCCCCCGGCGCGGAATAAAGGAGGAGGAGTGGTTCGTGGTCAGGAATGCGAAAATGCCCAGCGTCCTTGTGGAGACGGGCTTTCTTTCCAATGAGCAGGAGGCCGCCCTTCTGTCGGATGAGGACTACTTGAAAAAACTGTCGCTTGGAATATATAATGGACTTGGAGCGTTTATAACTCATTTTGAGCGGTCCAGGGGCTTTACCGGCAACTAGGTTTGATAATCGCTCGCAAAAGGCTTTCTTATGGAAGACAATGTAGTTGGCAGCAGCCGTTTGAGTATAAGATTCTTTGCCGTGGGCCTGGCGGTCCTCTCTTTTGCCCTGTCCGTGTTCTTCTTTCTGAAGGGACATGACAGGAGCCGGATGCTCATGTTTTTCCCAAGCTATGACGGAGATGGAATTTTCTGTGAGCCTCGTTATCTTGCCAAATTGCCTGACGAGCAGCAGGCTGTGGCGGCCTTTGTGGACGAGCTTCTCCTGGGGCCGGTGACAAACCGCTACGGCAGGGTTTTCCCGAGGGGAACAAAGGCTGAATACTGCTTTACCAGCGCTGACGGTGCCGAAGGCAAGGTCCTGTATGTGGGCTTGAGCCGTGACGCTCTCTTTGCCGGTGAACTTCTTTCCGTAAAGGAGGAAGTTGATTTGTTGAAATTAAATATTGTGAAGAACTTCACATATTTAAATAAAATTGATGTGGCTATTGATGGAATCAGTGTCTATGAGTGAATTCGTTTTGCGCTTCGTTAATCGGGCAGCCCAAAAAAACGGCTGAATTTCGATTAAAAGAAGTTGACAAAATCGACTTCTTATTAGATACTAGAGTGTATCAAGGCTACATCAAAAGTATAAAAGGAGTTTCGAATGAAGAGAACTTTTAT
>CAMNGY010000270.1 GCA_946538795.1 uncultured Treponema sp. | reverse complement strand
CGAGAAGGCTGCGGCTTTCATCGGCTCCGGCTGCCTTGACAGGAGGCAGCAGAAAGCGTTCGAGCGGACTCAGCCCCACCTGCCCGGCTACAGCTACGCCAACCTGATGCGGGTGATGAAGGAGCCGGGCCGGAGCCTTACGGTAAGTGAAAAGGGCGAGTTCGGCTGGGACGGCTGGCTCGGCACCTTCATGCTGGTGGACCGGGCCAACGAGCTTGCCGTCGTGCTGATGATGCAGAGGGTGGACACCGGCCTCTCCCCGGTCGCCCGCAAGATAAAGAACATCATCTACACGGCTCTGTGAAATTTTATGGGAATGAATCCAAATTAGAGGGAACATATTCCCGCTGGGTGTCCTCATACGCTCGCTATGGGGGTCCCGCCTCGTTGCTATGCCGGCGGTTCCCCGCCCCATGCGGTGCCATTCATAAAAGTCTTTACTTTTTTTTTACTAGCTACTAGAATACCAAGAAAAAGAGGAGATTTGAGCCTTGAGGGAGCTGGAATACCCATTTGACTCTAGTTATATACTGACGAACAAGAAGAAGTTGCGCCGCAGGCTGTTCGCGGAGGACTGCAAGAGGCTCCAGAAGCGCATAGCCGTCCTCGGCATGTCCACGACCCATGACATCAAGGACGTGCTTGAGCTTTTCCTGCTCAACTACGGTATAGAGCCATCTTTCTACGAGTCCGAATACGCCCAAGGCTGGAACGACGCGATGTTCGACAGCCCGGAGCTGGTCGCCTTCAAGCCCGACATCATCTTTGTCCACACGAGCAGCAGGAACATCACGGACTGGCCAGCCGTCACGGACAGCCGGGAGGACGTGGACGCAAAGCTTGAGTCCTGCTTTGCCCGCTACAGGCAGCTCTGGGAGAAGATTGCATGTACATATTCCTGCCCGGTCATACAGAACAACTTCGAGCTGCCCGCATGGAGGCTCATGGGCAACCGGGACGCATGGGACTGGCGGGGCCGCGTCCGCTTCACCTCCCGGCTCAACGAGAAGCTTGCAGGCTGGGCGGACAGCCACGAGAACTTCTACATAAATGACATCAACTACCTGGCCGCGAGCTATGGGCTTGAGCAGTGGGCGAACCCCTTCTACTACCACATGTACAAGTACATCCTCGCCGTGCCCGCGATTCCCGCGTTCTCACACAACCTCGCGAACATCATAAAGTCGATATACGGCAAGAACAAGAAAGCCCTCGCGCTGGACCTGGACAACACCCTCTGGGGCGGCATTGTCGGCGATGACGGGGCGGACAACATAGAAATCGGGCAGGAGACCCCCGTCGCCCAGCTCTACAGCGAGTTCCAGTCCTACATCAAATCGCAGAAGGACATCGGAGTTCTCCTGACGGTGAACTCCAAGAACGACGAGGAGAACGCGCTCGCAGGTCTTGCCCGGCCGGACAGCATACTCAAGAAAGATGATTTCATAGACATAAAGGCCAACTGGGACAGCAAGGACAGGAACCTGCTTTCTATAGCGGACGACCTGAACATCGGTGCGGACGCAATCGTGTTCGTGGACGACAACCCCGCCGAGCGCGAGATCGTCAGGCAGGGGGTGCCGGGGGCGGCGGTCCCCGAGATGCCAGAGCCTGAGCATTACATCAGCACGATTGACAGGGCGGGCTACTTTGAGCTAACGGCATTCTCCGCCGATGACCTCAAGCGCAACGAGATGTACAGGGCGAATGCCGAGCGCAAGAAGAGCGAGGCAAGCTTCGCGGATTACGGCTCATACCTGGACAGCCTTGAGATGCAGGGCGAGATAGCCCCATTCGCCCCCCTCTATATGTCCCGGATTGCCCAGCTGACAAACAAGAGCAACCAGTTCAACCTGACGACCAGACGCTGCACGCAGGCGGACATAGAGGCAGTCGCGGCGGATTCCTCTTATATTACCCTCTACGGAAAGCTTGCGGACAAGTTCGGGGACAACGGCGTGGTTTCGGTCGTCTTCGGCCACCGGGGGCAGAAAGACAGCCCCTCTGCGGACGGCGTGGAATTCCACATTGACCTCTGGCTGATGAGCTGCCGGGTCCTTCGCCGGGGCATGGAGGACGCGATGCTGGACTCCCTCGTCGCAGAATGTCAGAAGCGCGGCATCGGTAAACTCTGGGGCTACTACTACCCCACCGCCAAGAACAAGATGGTGAAAGATTTTTATACGACGATGGGCTTCAGCAAGGTCTCGGAGGATGCGGACGGGAATTCAGTGTGCGTCCTAGATCTTTCGGGAGAATACGTAAAAAGAAACAGGCATATAGAGGTTACGGCCAAATGACACGAGAAGATATATATAAAAAGCTTGACAAGGTATTTCAGGACGTATTTGATGACGCTGACATCCACGTGACGGACGCGACGACATCCGATGACATAGAGGACTGGGACTCGTTCGAACACATCAACCTCATCGTCGCGGTCGAGAAAGAGTTCGGAATAAAGTTCAGCATGGGCCAGACAAACAAGCTCAAGAACGTCGGGGAAATGGTTGACCTGATCCTCTCCAAGCTCCAGTAGAAACGGCAGGCCAGCACTTGCCGCTTACATCATTCGCATTCCTCGCTTTCCTCTCCCTGCTGCTCGCGGCCTATTGCCTCGCGGGGAAAAGATTCCGCTGGCCCGTCCTTCTGGCGTTCAGCCTCGCCTTCTTCATCTACGGTTCCAGCCCTATCCTGCTTGCCCTCCCCCTCGCTTCCACAATGTCGGCATACGTTGCGACGCTCGCCGATTCAAAACAGCGGGCAAAAGGTAAAAGCGGGAAGCTGCTGGTCGGGGCGGCAATCGCGCTGAACGTCCTGCTCTGGCTCGTCTTCAAGGGAGGCGGCTACTGGAAGCCCCTGTTCCCCACTGCCCCTTCCCTCCCCGTCGCAATCGGCATGAGCTACTATGTCATGCAGGTCATCGCCTACATACTGGACTGCCACTGGGACAGCATAAAGCCTGAGCGGAACTTCCTGAAGCTCTTCCTCTTCGTCATCTTCTTCCCTCAGATGACGAGCGGGCCCATAAGCCGGCGGGAAGACCTGTCAGCCCTCTACGAAGGGGCACGGCCAAGCTATGAGAACGTCACGCTCGGCGCACAGCGGATTGTCTGGGGCTTCTTCAAGAAGCTCGTCATCTCAGCCCGGATCGGGGCCGTAGTGGACATGGTCTACTCTGACCTGGGCGGGATGGAAGGACACTGGGCGGCGGTAGCGGTCATATTATACCCCATGCAGCTATACACGGACTTTTCCGGCTGCCTTGACATCGTGCTGGGCGCAGCGGAGCTTTTAGGCATACGGCTCAAAGAAAACTTCAACTCCCCCTTCTTCTCCAGGACCGTGCAGGAATTCTGGAAACGCTGGCACATAACGCTCGGAAGCTGGTCACAGGACTACGTGCTCTTTCCCCTGCTCAAGTCGCCCGCCATCATCAGTCTGGGACAAAAGATGAAGAAAAGATTAGGCAAGCGGCCAGGCAAGCTGATTCCGACAGAGATAGGAATGTTCGCATCCTGGATGGTCATGGGCATCTGGCACGGCTCTTACAAATACTGGATAGGCTCGGGCATCTGGTACTGGGTAGTCATGCTGCTCTCCGAGCTTGCAAAGCCTCTCTTCAAGAAACTGAATACCCTCCTGCACATACCGGAGAAATCGCTTGCCTTCCACGTATTCCAGTCGCTCAGGACTTACGGCATCTTCTGCCTGTCGCTCGTCTTTTTCCGGAGCGCGGACATTCCCCAG
>CAMNGY010000269.1 GCA_946538795.1 uncultured Treponema sp. | reverse complement strand
GCGTCGTTGGACCAGTAGTCGCCGTCGTTGTAAATCATCTTGCGCATGATGATGGGGGCGGCGCGGAAGGCGGAAAAAAGCAGCAGGTTCCGCTCCAGTATGATGCCGGTTTTGTCGGTGATGCCGCCGGTGTTCTTCTCGTCAAACCAGAAGCTTGAGTATACGCCGTTCGTCTGCAAACCGCGGATTTCAGGCGCATATTCGTTTATGAAGCTCGTGTCGCAGAACGTGTTGTAGTTGCCCCACTCGGGATCGGTAACGACAGCCTTGTAGCCCAGCTTTTCCGTGAAGATGCGCGGGAGCAGCAGCTGGGCCTCGTTGCTCTTTTGGGCGAGCGGGTCCTCGCTCCGTCTGTTCATCTCCAGGGGCGTGTACTCGTAGCCGCCGTACAGGGGGGGGGCACCTTCCAGCGTGTGGCCGTTGAAGGATACAGCGTTCTTGTAGAAGGTGAAGCCTTCAAATGCGTTTTGCAGGGAGGGGTCTTCCTTCAGTATCTCCGCGACATACTGGGGCTGTGCCCTGTCCAGCATGATGAGCAGCACGTTCTCGTGGTTGCGCGACAGGTGGAAGAGCGGGCTTACGTTGTTTATCTTGTTCTTTTCAACTTCCGCCATGTAGGCGCGGTATTCCTTGCTTATGGAGCTGATGTTTGCCGCGGAGACTATGCCCATGGACAGGCATGTGACGAGCATGATGGGGATGAAAACCCGCCGCTTCCTGAGCGACAGCAGCAGGACCGTGACGGCGGCCGTCGCCGCGAGCGCGAGTAAGTTCAGGATTGATATGGGGGAAAGCATCCTGAATTCTACCGAATTCAGGAAGTTGAGGGACGAAGAGATGTCCCCGTACGGGAGCATGAATACGTATGAGTCCGCCAGCGCCGCCAGAGCCAGGAAGCCCATGAGCACCGTCAGGACGGTCTGGACGCGCGGGCGGAAAAGCAGGTAGATGCACAGCGGCCACAGGAGCGTCAGGCCCGCGCTCTGCAGGCTGGTCGTAAAGAGGTAATGCAAGGGGGAGGTATGCCCTCCCACGCCAGCGAATTCCGAGGCCGAGCTTGAGATGAGGGAGGAGGGTATGGCCAGCCCCGTCAGAAGGAAGAGGGTCAGGCAGGACAAAAAGTATGCCCGGAAACGCTCGCCGTCATTGTCATGAAGCCGGGCCAGCGGCCCGTCCAGCAGGCGCCGCCCCAGGCGCAGAAGGAAGGGGAGTGCCAGCACGATGATTCCGGGAAGGAGCAGCAGGATCTTGTATTCCAGCTTGCTGCTCAGGCATGCCAGCTCCCAGATGCCGAACGCGGTCAGGAGCAGGCAGAAAAGGACGTAGAGGACTTTCCGGGGATTGGGCAGCTTGTAGAAGATGTTCTTTATGAGCGAGAAAAGGTTGTTGCATGTCCAGTATATGACCAGGCCGGACGGCGACTTGTACAGCAGCAGCAGGAAAAGGGCCGTCATAATGTGCAGCTGCAGCTTGTCCTTGAGAGACAGGTCCTTAGTGTATATTGCGCCCGATATGACGTTTATGGCGGTCATTACGATGGGCAGGACGTTGATCCTGTGTGAGCCGATTATGAGAAGCCCGTCCGGCATGGCGAGGTTCCAGACGAACAGGAAGCGTTTCCAGGCCAGGACGTCCAGGTGCGAGATATAACCGTAGGCGGCGATGAAGAAGGGAATTTGTATGAGGAGGCCGAACGAGGACCTGAGCACCATGAGGGGGTTGTAACCGTTCAGCTTGTAGTACTGGTTCAGGATGAAGTACTGCTCGTCGCCCGAGAAAGCCTTCTTTATCGTGCGGGTCCAGTGGTCCAGGGATTTCTGCTTGTCCCGCTCCTCTTTTTGCAGGGCATCGGCCCGGATGTACAGGGGAAGGCATAGCAGGCTCACCGCCACGCTTATGCAGATGATGGAAAGCCCCGCGTTTTCCGTAAGCCGCATGGACAGGGAGAACACCAGATCCAGCAGCAGCCGTATCGGATAGATTATGAGCGTATAAAAAAATGAAACCACGTCCTTGCCTTCTTATGCTGTGCCCTACTTTTTGCGGGACATGAAATAGAGGGAGGCAAGCACGAACAGGGCCACGTAAGTGATTGCGGCAGTGGGGAACGCGGCCGCCTTGAAAATCCCGACCAGCACGTAGTTCATCACTTTGTACAGGTAGAATGCCATTTCGGAGGCGAAGAACATTATGACGCCGAAGATGATTATGGCAAGCAGCCATGTTGTCCTGAACAGGACTTTCGCGTTCTCGATCCTGTAGTTCCAGCCCCATGACGCGGCGAAGATGAAGAGGATCAGGACGAAAAGCGGGTACAGGATGCGGGTCAGCATGGTCTGGTAGAAGCTTTCCTTGGCATAGCCGTACTCCTGGGCATTCTTTATGAAGTGCATCAGCGAGAAGATCGTCATCGTCTCGGCCCCGGCCGAGGCCCTGTCTATGGAAGAAAAGTCGCTGTATTCCATGGGGAGCCGCATCGTGTAGGTGTTCGGCTGCAGCATGTAGGGGGAATTCCCCTTCGCTCCGGATCCGCCGGTCCCGGTCAGGCCCGCTTCCGCCATGATGCTCTGGGGAAGCCCGGTCTCCGCCGGCTTGTAGATGGGGACGCTGGCCTTGCCCTGAGTGTCCCTGTCCACCGCCATCATCATCAGGAAGGGAATTTCCTTCCAGCCCTTCTCCACGCCCATGCGGGTTTTCTCCTCGTCATCGATGTTTGCGGTGCTGAGGCTGATTGCCTTTGCCATGGGGACGTAGACGGAGCAGAGGAAGCGGCCCGAGGACGAGTACTGCACTATCGTCAGGTCCTTCATGTAGCGGACGGTTTTTCCCACGGTCGGGGAGTCCATGACGGACTTCGCATAGAAGACGTCTTTGGAGCCGTCCGGGTTTTTCAGGGAGAAGCATACGTCGTTGCCGGTCGCCAGCTCCTTGATGTTGTCAGTTTCGTCTATGAAGAAATACTGGTTCTCCATGCCCTCTTTCGCGCGGGCAAGGTAGAATTCCACGTCCGGGTCGCTCTGGTGCTTTGCCGCAAGCTCCTTGTGGAGGGAATACAGTATGTAGTAGGCGGTGAGGTAGTCCGGCTCGCTTTTCGCGTAGGCCTGGTAGCCCTTCCACTTCAGGCGGTGGATCCTGTACTGCTCGGCATCCTCGAATTCCGGCGGGTTCTTGAGCTCGTTCCAGGCGGTGGCGGAAAGTATGTTCGCGTCCTCAAGGTTCGTGTTCACGCCCTTGCATGCGTCCACCGCGAGGGAAGCCCAATAGTGGGAGTTGAACCATTTCTTTTCGGATGCGGCCTGGCGGGACATGGTCATCAGCTGGGCGACCGTATAGCTGTGATCCTCGGTGTAGAGCTTCTGCACCTCCTCCTTCACCGTATGGAAGGCCCCGGAGCTGACGTGCATGCTCTCCCATTTATCAAGCTCGTCGCTGGCTTTCTTGAAGGCAGCGGCGGCCTCGCTGTCGTCGGGGGCAATAGTTACGGCCCTCTTGGCGTACATGTAGGCAATCTCGTAGGAGCCGCCGGCCAGGAAATGCTCGGTGTTCTCCAGGTCGCTCTTCAGTTCCAGGGGCGCGCTTTCGAGCGACGCGATCCTGCCGCGGACGAGCGGGCGGAAAATCTCCTCGTTGAACGAAAGCAGGGCCACGAAAATCAGGGACGAGAGCACGACCGTCTTGTAGCGTTCCACCATCGCGGCCGAAAAGCGGCTCTTGGAGTTGTTCGTGTTGGCCTTCCACAGGACGGCGCAGGCCACGG
>CAMNGY010000268.1 GCA_946538795.1 uncultured Treponema sp. | reverse complement strand
CCTCCGCGGGGAGATATCGGCGGCCAAACTCCGTGCCGAGCGAAGACGTATAGCTCAGCACATACACACCGGACGGAATTGAGATGATGTCGTCCATGACGGAAGAAAGCCCCTCCGGCCTGTAGACGTAGTAGCTCTCGCCCATGGTATTGTCGGTTATATATTCAATCTCCGCGGCGGGAGCGGCATTGTTCATCAGTATCGTGTTGAACGAAATCGAATTGTTGTTCATGAACGCGGCCAAGTCTGACAAGGAGTAGCGGTTAAACGCCAGGTCGTTCACGTCCCCTGACGTTATATAGATTATGCCCCGCTTCTTCTGGGCGTTGACCAAATTGTTGGCTGAAAGCCGCACGGCATTGTCTATGGCACAATCAGGAGCATACGGAGCCGTCAGGGCCTTGACCGAGAAATTGGACAAATCAGACGGGGAACCGGAGAATTCCGGGGTTGGGACGGACGACGCGCTCACAATGTTCACAACACCCTTGCCCTGCATGGAGGCCGCAATCTCGCGGACAGCGGTGCTGACCTGCTCCTCATAGTCCCTCATCTGATAGGACCTGTCTATGAGCAGGGTTATATCCGCAACGCTGTCGCTGTTTGCGCTCCCCACCAGCTGCATGTTGGCTACGGGCCGTTTGCTTTCCGTTATGAGGAAATTGCCCTCTCCCAGACCGACTATGGGCTGACGCTTGCGGTTCTCGACCTTAACCTCCAGCGTGACCTTGGGGAAGGAGTCGGAGTAAACCCTCTGGATCTGGACAAAGAAACCACCTATCAGCTCGGACATCTTGGACATGACGTATATTTCGTTAGCCTTGAAGTCGGTCACTATAAGGTTCCCGTTCCTGTCCGGAACAGCGCTCGTAATCTGGGTTTTGCCGTTGCCGGTAGTCGCGTTCTCATAGATGGAGCCGGTAAACACGTCCACCGTCATGACCCTGTTCAAATCGGCGATGATCAAGTAGTTGCCCCAGCGCTTCATGCTCTCAGGCTTCTTGAGCGTCCCGGCTTCCACAAGGAGCCCCTTGTAGTTTCCGGCACGGTCAAACTCGTATACGCAGCCGCGAACGCTGTCCGCGACGAAAATCCTGTCCTCCCAGATAGCTATGCCGGTCGGGGACTTCAGTCCCTCAAACTCATCAGTCTTCTTCCCGAACGAAAGCAAACCGTTCCCGTCCTGATCAAAGACGACAACCCTGTTGTTGCCATAATCGCTCGTGTATATGTTTCCCTGGCTGTCCTCGGCCACGTACTGAGGACCAATAAGCTCACCCAGACCACGGCCCCGTTTGCCTATATGCTTCACAAGCTTGCCGGACGGATCCAGCTCCGAAAGCCGGTTCCCGGCGCTCTCGCTGAGCAAAAGGTTGCCTCCCGAAAGCCTTATTATGTCCACCGGCCTGTCAAAGCCCTCCAGCCCCCGGACCCGGTCCAGGACCACCCCGTTCACGTCATAGCGCAGAAGCTCGTTGGACCCGTAAGCCAGGACCCATACGGAACCGTCAGGATTCGGCAGGGATGAAATAGGATGGCTGTATATGAGTGTCTTTCCATTGACATTCGGGAAACTACCGGCCTCCGTATAACGCTGGGTAAAACCGTATTCAGTGTCCGTGACGCGCCTGTCGCTGACTATCTCAATCCTGTTGGAAAGAAGCAGGCCGCCCCAATCCTGCTGGCGGGCCATCTCCCACTGCTGCAAGGCCGCACCCTCTATGCCGGACATATAGTAGGACTTGCCCAGCCATTCCAGGATCCGGTTCTCTCCCGGCAAGTATGAAAGGGCCTTCTCAAATGAGAGTATGGCATCGTTGTAATTGCCCCGGTAATAGCTATGGACTCCCCGGCGGAAATCCTCCTCCGCGAAGCCTGACTGCGCGCTGCGGCCCTCACCCTCTTCCCTCATGGTGTCCACAAGGTTGGACTGGGAAAAGGCAAAAACAGATGCGAGCGCAATGACCGATACAGCAACCAAAATCTTTTTCATTTTTCCCCTTCCATTTCCAAAGTTTCCTGCAGATGCTCCGCTATGAGCTCGTTGTCCTTGTCGGCCTGGGCAGCCTGCATAAGGTAGCGCTTGGCCTCCTCATACAGGCCCATCTTGTAATAGACCCAGCCCACACTGTCCATGCAGGCGGCGGAGGACGGAGCCAGGGACAATGCCCGCTTGCAGTAGTTCAAGGCCTTCACCAAATCCCGCTCCTCATTGGCCAGGACGTAGCCCAGGCCGTTCAGGGCGGTAGGATTCTCCTCATCCTCCGCAAGAGCCTTCTGATAATACTCTATGCACTTGTCCACGTCATCATCCTGCCAGGCAATGTAGGCAAGGGAAGCGTAGGCAGAGGCCTTCTTATATCCCAGCTCTATCAGCTTGTTCAACTCAAAGTCGGCCAGCTTGTTGCGGCCCGTCTTGCAGTATATGACCGCAAGCAGGTAGCGGCACTGAAGGACACGCATGGCCCCCTTCTCGTCCGTATCCGTCCCTTCGGTCGTGACAACCTGCTCCAAATACAGGAGCGCGTCATCGTAACGATTCAGCTTAGCATAGCACAGGCCGGCATAATAGGCAACTTCAATAGAATCAACGTAAGAGTCAGATGGAAGGGAGAGAAAAAAAGAAAGTGCGTCAGTATATTTCTTTTCATTATAGAGGGAAATGCCTTCCTCAAGGCCTTTGTTTTCGTCCATGCTCACTTCCTGTCAACAGTTTCTCCCTTTGATTTTCGACACTTTAAAGCCCGATGTTTAGGACAGTGGCACGGAAACTTAGACTAAATGGACTCCCCTCATGGGCTTCACCTCATAGCAGGCCGGGGAAAAGCCGAAAATCCGCTCATAATCGGACAGTTTCTTCTTATAACCCTCCACATCCTCGCTGCGCAACACGGCATATATGCAGCGGCCAAAGCCCTTTCCGGTAATCCTGCCACAGTTGACCGGGTTCCGCAGGTCGTCCGGGTTGGCATCAAGTTCCTGAACCCGCTTCAGTATCCAGTCTATCTCCGGGCAGGATATATCGTACAGGTCCCGCATGTTCTCATGGCTCTTCTTCACGGCACGGGCAAAGGCGGAAAAGTCCTCCCCCTTGATTCCCGAATACGCATCCAGAACGCAGCGGTGCTCCTCTATGACGCACAGGAGCCTGCGCCTGGTGTCCTCATCCACGACCGACAGGACCTCATTCCTCTCGGACCCGTTCTCCTCGTACCTCCATCCCCCGGGAATGCTGGACCGGGATTCCCTCAGTTCTCCCAGAAGCAGGGCATTCTCCGGCTGCTGCAGACTCCCCTCGTTCCAGGTGGTTATGCGGGGCACACGGGCATCCGTCAGGATTATGGTCTTTCCCTTGAATTTGAAGGGAATCACCTCGCACTCGTTCCTGCTGTAATCCGTAAGGACCAAACTTCCTTCCTTTGAATAGATAGGGGTAAAACTGTCAGCCTTTATGTTCTGGATCCCATAGTACAACCGGTTGGCCCGCTCTATGACCTGCAGGAGGTCAACCCGCCTGCAGCGGAAATGACACAGCTCCTTCACGCTCCATGCCGTGGCTATCTTGATCGCGCTGGTTATGCCGAACCCGGCGGACGGCAGGATTTCGGACCATATAGTGAAGTTCATGCCAGGGCAGTCGAACCCGCAGCTGGAAAAACCGCTGATGACGGACTTCACCGCATTGGCCCACTTGTCCTCCTTCCTGAACTTGAGGGCCGACAGGCTGGCCCGCTTGCTGTCATCCAGCTGGACAAAACGAAAGCGGAGGTTTG
>CAMNGY010000267.1 GCA_946538795.1 uncultured Treponema sp. | reverse complement strand
TTCGACCACGTAAGCTACAAGGCCGACGGAGAGGAAATCCTGCACGACGTATCCTTCTCGGTGCAGAAAGGCCATTCCATCGGGATAATCGGCGGCACCGGCAGCGGCAAGACGACGGTGATGAACCTGCTCTGCCGCTTCTACGACGTGTCCGCAGGTTCCGTCCTTGTGGACGGCACGGACGTGAGGCAGATGGACATGCGGAACCTGAGGGCGAACATCGGCATGGCCATGCAGGACGTGTTCCTCTTCAGCGACACGATAGAAGGGAACATAGCTTACGGCGACCCGAACTGCCCCTTCGAGAAGGTGGAGCAGGCGGCCAAGCTCGCCGACGCGGACGGCTTCATCCGCAAGATGAGCGAGGGCTACGACACGATGGTCGGCGAGCGGGGGGTCGGGCTCTCGGGCGGCCAGAAGCAGCGCATATCGCTTGCCCGCGCCCTGCTCAAGGACCCGCCGATTATCATTCTGGACGACACTACGAGCGCGGTCGATATGGAAACCGAGACCCAGATCCAGGGCTCCCTCAAGAGCGTGGCGGAGAGCAGGACGCTCTTCGTCATCGCCTACCGCATCTCAAGCGTCAAGGACTGCGACCAGATTCTCGTCATGCAGGAAGGCAGGATAATCGAGCGAGGAACCCACGATGAGCTGGTCAGGGCTGGAGGCTATTATGCCTCGGTGTTCCACCACCAGTACGGGGAGTTCGAGCAGGCAGAGGAAAGCGGGAACAAAGCGCACGTCGGCACGTTCGACGGCTATGACGGATTTGACAGGGGGAAAAACTGATGGCGCGCAACAGGTACGACATAGACGAAGACCTTGAGGACAGCTACGACTTCGGCCAGCTCAGGCGGCTGGGCAAGTACGTCAAGCCCCACGCCGGGGCAATGACTTTCATCATCCTTTTGATGCTGCTGACGGCGGCTCTGGGGATGCTCTATCCCTACTTCCTCAAAATCGTGATGGACGAGTGCATTCCGGGCAAGGACTTCCGAAGGATTGTCATGCTCGCCCTGGCGACGCTCGGCATCTCGGCGTTCACGGCACTCGCGCTCAAGGTCAAGATAAGCATCATGACCAAAATCGGGCAGGGCATAGTGCACGACCTCAGGACGGACTTGTTCACCCACGTGCTCAAGCTGCCCTTCAGCTACTTTGACTCCAGGCCGCACGGCAAGATACAGGTGAGGATTGTCAACTACGTGAACAACCTCTCCGACGTGCTCAGCAACGGACTGGTCAACACGGTCACCGACCTCTGCTCGCTGATTTTCATCATCATCTTCATGTTCACGATAAACCTGCCGCTGACCCTTGTCGTCCTCTGCGGCCTGCCGGTCTTCATCGCCTACGTGTTCATTCTCAAGAAACACCAGCGCAAGGCCTGGCGGGTCCAGAGCAACAAGCAGTCCAATCTGAACGCCTACATATCGGAGAGCATCAACGGAATCCGCGTCACACAGTCCTTCGTCCGCGAGGAGGAGAACATCAGGATTTTCGACAACCTGTCCGCCTCTTACCGCAAGGCCTGGATGCACGCAGTCACGGTTTCCTTCCTGATGGGGCCGTTCGTCCAGCTGATTTCGACGGCGACGAACGTGGCGGCCCTTGTTCTCGGTGTCCGCTGGATCATGACGGGATTCTCCGGGGTGACGGTCGGAACACTCGTCGCCTTCACGGCCTACATCAGCCGTTTCTGGCAGCCAATCACGACCCTCGCGGACTTCATCAACAACCTGCTGACCGCGGTCTCATACGTGGAGCGGATTTTCGAGACGATCGACGAGCCAGTCAAGATAACGGACCGAGAGGGGGCGGCCGTCCTGCCACCGGTGACCGGAAAGGTGGAATACAAGAACGTCTGCTTCTCTTACGACGACGGCATCCGCGTGCTGGACGACATCAGCTTCTGCATTGAGCCGGGCGAGTCCGTCGCCATTGTCGGCCCGACCGGGGCGGGCAAGTCCACCATCGTAAACCTCCTGAGCCGCTTCTACAACCCAGAGTCCGGCCAGGTCATGGTGGACGGGCATGACCTTCAGGACGTGACGATACGCTCGCTCCGCACCCAGATGGGGGTGATGATGCAGGACAGCTTCATCTTCAAGGGAACGATAATGGACAACATCCGCTACGGGAACATGGAGGCGAGCGACGAGCAGGTGATGCAGGCGGCCAGGACAGTCTGCGCCCACGACTTCATCATGCAGCTGGAGAACGGCTACCAGACCGAGGTCAACGAGCGGGGAACAAGGCTCAGCGTGGGACAGAGGCAGCTGATCTCCTTTGCCCGCGCCCTGCTCGCCGACCCGCGGATTCTTATCCTGGACGAGGCGACAAGCTCCATCGACACCGAAACGGAACTGCTGCTACAGCGGGGGCTGAACAAGCTGCTCAAGGGACGCACGTCCTTCATCATCGCCCACCGCCTCTCGACGATAAAGAACTGCGGAACGATTTTCTACGTGGACCATGGAAAGATAGTGGAGCGTGGCTCTCACTACGAGCTCATGGCAAAGCTGGGCCCCTACTACAAGCTCTATTCGTCCCAGTTCGCGCTCCTGTGACGGCAAGCGGACCCCGCGGTTATAGCGGCGGCGGGGGGGACGATGTGGCGGACAATGATATGCCGGTCACACCGCCCCGCAGCATCCCCGGCGGGGGACGGGCACAGGCAGCACAACGCCCGTGGGCCGTCTGCACGAAAAGTCCGACCCGCGGTTATAGCCAGTGGCCCCCACGGCGGGCACAGGCAGCACAACGCCCGTGGGCCGTCCGCACGAAAAGTCCGCCCCGCGGCCCCCACGGCGGGCACAAAAAAGCCCCCGCTCCACCACGGAGCAGGGGCCTTTCATCCTCATGCCAGACCGGCACGAAGGAATCAATACTTCTTGTCGGCGTAGCCTATCCAGCCGTCATTCTCTATCAGGGCCTTCTCGAAGCCCTCAAGCTTGAAGGGATAAGAGGTGGAAAGCGAGCCGGCTATCAGCTTGACCTTCCAGGTTCCGTCCTCCTTCTGCTCTATCTTGCAGGTCGTGTCCTTGCTCGCGAAGCTGCGGAACATATCGTCTATATCCCGCTTGTTCATGTCAAGGGCAAGCAGCCCGCAGTTGTACATATTCTGCCTGAAGATGCGGGCAAAGTTGACCGCGATGACGCAGTAAATGCCGTTCACCTCCAGTGCCCAGGGGGCATGCTCCCTGCTCGATCCGCAGCCGAAGTTCTCGCGCGTGATGATTACCTTCTTCCCGGCAATGTCCGTCTTCGGATTGAAACCGTCAAGCTTCAGGTCCTCCAGCAAGTAGGGCTGCAAAGCCTGCTTTGTGTTCTCCGTCAGATACTTGGCGGGGATGATTTCGTCCGTGTTGATGTCGGAACGATCCAGAAAGAGAACGTCTCCTCCAAACTGTTTCATCGTTTTCCTCACTTTTGAAGAAATAGCTTATTTCATCCCTCATAGAGGGGTGAATTCGTTATGGTCCCTTTTATTGCGGTGGCCGCCGCCGAGGCCGGGCTCATCAGATGAACCATGCCCCCCTTGCCCATACGCCCGTTGAAGTTCCTGTTAGTCGTGGAGGCACAGACCTCCCCTTCAGCCAGGACACCGTTGCTCATGCCAAGACAAGCTCCGCAGGTCGGATTGGTGACGCAGAAACCGGCATCCATGAAGACCGAAATCAGCCCCTCGTCCAAGGCCTGCTTGTAAATGCCGGGCGTAGCAGGAGAAACAATTCCCCGCACTCCCTTGGCCAGATGCTTGCCCTTCAG
>CAMNGY010000266.1 GCA_946538795.1 uncultured Treponema sp. | reverse complement strand
AAGAGCTCAAAATTTGAGACTTGAAACTGATAACTGCAAAGATTTTAGCATAGACGTTCTTTTTGAAATCCATACAGGAGAAGAAAGTAAATCTGGATTTTTGGATGAAAGTGAACTTGTCAAGACGATTGATTTTATTTTGGAAACAAATCAGTCTTTGGATTCGAAACTGATAAATCCTGTCGGCTTTATGACGATGGCTCCTTTTAGCGACGATGAGCATCTGGTGCGGAAATCTTTTTCCTTCTTGCGCCAGCTCCACGACAGGCTTTCAAAGGATTTCCCGTCCCTGAGCCTTGACGAGCTGAGCATGGGCATGAGCGGCGACTACAAGATTGCCGTTGAAGAAGGAAGCACCATGGTCAGGATAGGGACGGCGATTTTTGGCCCCAGGACTGTTCAGGAAGGTGCATGATGGCTGAGATTGACGAAACGTACGGTAAATGGGCAGAGGGGCTTTCTAAAAAGATACTGGCAAAAATGGAATGCGTCGCCGGGAGGAACAAGAACAAGATTCCGTATTCCGCGAAGGACGGCGTTTGGTGTGACAGCTCCAAGGACAACATCGGCCGCTGGACGAACGGTTTTTGGGCCGGCATAAACTGGCAGCTCTACAGCGTGACGAAAAGTCCCGTTTTTCTGGAGAACGCTCGCTGGACCGAAAAGATTCTGGACAAGTGCTTTCTGGACTACAGGTACATGGATCAGAATTCGGGTTTCCGCTGGCTTCCTTCTTCCTATGCGTCATATATCCTTACCAAGGACAAGGATTCCTATAACCGCCTGCGTCTTGCCGCGGACAGTCTGGCCGGACGTTTCAACTCCATAGGAAACTTTATCCGGGCTTGGAATGAGGACGGCAAAAAAAGCAGGATTGGATGGGCCTCTATAGACTGCCTGATGAACCTCCCGCTCCTGTATTGGGCAACTAGAGAGACAGGGGACTGGCGTTACTATGCTGTTGCCACAAAATATGCGGATACAGTGCTTTCCCATTTCATCCGGGAGGACGGATCTGCCATCCACATAGCGGAATTTGACACAAAGACAGGTGATTTCATTTCTCCTAAGGCCGGGTATGGCATGGATGCGGATTCCAGCTGGACAAAGGGCCAGGCATGGGCTTTGTATGGTCTTACCCTTTCCTATCTTCATACGAAGGAAGATTTTTACTTGGACGGGGCGCAGCATGTGGCGACAAATTTCCTTTCTCACATTCCGGACAGCCTTCTGGTCCCGGTGGACTTCTGCCAGAATGCTGACTGCGGCTGGGAGGATTCTTCTGCCGCCAGCATAGCTGCTTGTGCCTTGATAGAGCTTAGTTGCCTTGACTGCCAGTATTCGGAGGCATTCTTTCTGGCGGCAGTGAAGATGCTGGAGGCCCTTGTGAAGAACCGCCTGTGCCTGGACAAGGACAGGGATGAGCTCATTGAGAATTGCTCGTCTTCTTTTCATGACAAGGTTCAGGGTTTCCCCCTTGTGTATGCGGACTACTTTTTCATAGAGGCTTTGTGGAAGCTCATGGGAAAGGACGTCGGAATCTGGGGTGTCGGAAATGCCGGCAAGAATTAGGGCTTTGCGTCATTTTCTTATTCTTATTCTCCTCTTGGCTGTTCCGTTCCGTCTTTTTGCGGCGGACAGCGATGTGCCTCCTCCTGTTGATACGTCGCCTGTTACTGACAATGACAAAGAAGCTGTGCCGTATAGCGACGATGAGTTTCCTCAATGGGCCAAGGACTTGCGGAGGGGCGAGATCATTACGCTGGGATCTGTCCCCTTCGTTGGCCTGTGGGTCGTAGGCGGCTATGGCGGCTACAAGTATTTTTCCGGCAAGACGGACAGCTTTCCCAATCCGTTCAGTCCCAAGGATGCCTTTGATAAAAATGAGATTTGGACCATGGTGGGTGTGACGGCCGGCATTGGGCTGGGAATAGGACTGACCGATTTCTTCGTGAACTTGGCCCGGCGGAAAAAGGCTGAGAAAGAGAGGCTTTTGCAGGAAGCCAAGGACAGGGAGGGAATAACGCCCCTTACCCCGGAAGAGGCCGGCCGGCTCCTGCGTGAGAACAGCCATAAAAGAGCTGCGGAAGAATAGTATGCCCAGCTTTTCTTTCCGGGTCCCTGATGACTATTGTGGAGGCGGGCGGCTGGACAGCTACGTGGCTTCCCTTCCCGGCGGGATGAACCGCAGCCATCTGAAGAGCGGCCTCCTGCGAGTCTTGGTGAACGAAAAGGTCCGAAAACCCTCCTACAAGGTCAGGCCAGGCGACTGCATTTACATAGACTGGGAGGACAACGTTCCTGATGGCATAGAACCTGAGGATATTCCCCTGAACATTATCTATGAGGATTCCCGCGTATGCGTTATTGACAAGGAGCAGGGAATGGTCACGCACCCTGCGGCTGGAAACTGGAGCGGTACCTTGGTGAATGCCCTCCTGTTCCACCTTGGAAGGGAACGGATCGAGCAGGTCAAAGATGCCCCGGTGTCGGAAGTCCTGCTTTCGCGTCGTCCAGGCATAGTGCACCGCTTGGACAAGGATACGTCCGGGGTCATAATAACGGCAAAGGATGCCGCTTGTCAGGAATGGCTTTCTGCCCAGTTCAGGCAGCATAACCATATAGTGAAGGAGTACATTGCCATTTGCCTGGGCCGTCCCCAGAACTGGCAGGGGGTGGTGCGGACACAGATTATCCGTGACCCCAAGGACCGGAAGCGGTTCAAGGCCGTTGAGGACAGTTCAGCCGGAAAGTATGCCGAAACCGCGTACCGCTGCATTGCCTGCTACGGTGAATATTCGCTCATGGTTCTGCGCCTGGCAACGGGGCGGACCCATCAGATTCGGGTGCATATGCGTTATCTGAACTGCCCGGTTATGGGCGATCCCCTTTATGCCAGGGTTGACAGGACTTTCCCGCATGCCAGTCTTATGCTGCATGCCCGCCTTTTGAAAATACGACTTCCAGGCGAGGATAAGCTTTCGGAATTCCGGTCCGGGACCCCGTCCCGCTTCCGGGAGGTCATGCGTGTACTGCACAGAAAATACAGGAAGGCTGTCGCAAAAAAAGACGGTCGGGCCGAAAGCGATGAAAGAGCTGGGAGTGATGTAGGAGCCGGAAGCGATGGACGGAATTAGTATTGTTCATGCACCATCTGATGAGGAGCCGTTCCTGATAGTGGACAAGCCTTCGGGCTTGCCGAGCGCTCCTCTGAGGGAGGGCGATGACAGCGCTTTGACCAGGATGATTCCCCTTTTCCCTGAGCTTTCTGTTGTGAGGGGACGGAAGCCGGTGGAAGGGGGGCTCGTGCATCGCTTGGACACGCAGACATCCGGTCTCCTTCTCATGGCAACAAGCCAGTCTTTTTATGACCTGATAATAGCGGAGCAGGATGCCGGCCGCTTCGTGAAATGCTATTCTGCTGTATGCGATTCTTTTGCTGGAGAGATTCCGGGCTTTCCGCTATGCCCGGTGTTCGCAGGAACAAAAGCTTACGGGACACGGGATTTAGTCTGCACTGTGAGCAGCCGCTTCCGTCCGTGGGGGGAGCGTTCTGCACAGGTTCGCCCGGTCACGGAGGATTCAGGGCCTGCCGCCTTGAGAAAGGCATCCCCTGCCATGTACAGGACTGACGTTCGGCTTGAGTTCCATAAGGGCGGGGTGGCACGGGATTCCGCGGCATACCCCGCACATTGCCGCATAACGAGGGGCTACCGGCATCAGGTACGCTGTCACTTGGCTTGGCTTGGCTATCCTGTCAAGGGGGACCTCCTGTA
>CAMNGY010000265.1 GCA_946538795.1 uncultured Treponema sp. | reverse complement strand
GGATGAATGGAAGAGGATGAAGGAGGTCTTCGCATCCGCCTCGCTGCAGCTCGTGACCTTCACGATTACGGAAAAAGGATACGCCCTGAAAAACGCCGCCGGAGCGTACTTCCCCTATGTGCTGTCCGACCTTGAGGCGGGGCCTGACGGGGCGACCAGCGTGATGGCCCAGGTCACAGCCCTCCTTTTCCACCGCTTCAACAGCGGAAAGCTTCCGATTGCCGTCGTGTCCATGGACAACTGCTCTCACAACGGAGAGAAGCTTCAGAATTCTGTCCTGACAGTCGCCCGCGAGTGGAACAGCAGGGGCTTTGTGCCGAAGGACTTCATAGATTACCTTGAGGACAGTGGCAGGGTATCTTTCCCCTGGTCGATGATAGACAAAATCACCCCGCGTCCGAGCGTCGAAATAGGAAAAGCCCTTGAGAATGCCGGCATAGAGAAGATGCAGCCTTTCGTTACGGAAAAGAAGACCTTCATAGCGCCGTTCGTGAATGCGGAAGGCCCCCAGTATCTTGTCGTGGAGGACAAGTTCCCGAACGGCAGGCCTCCCCTGGAGAAGGCCGGCGTGTATATGACCGACCGTGACACCGTGAACAACGTGGAGAGGATGAAAGTGACCACCTGCCTGAATCCCCTGCACACTGCTCTTGCCGTATACGGCTGCCTGCTTGGCTACACGCTGATTGCCGACGAGATGAAGGATGCGGAGCTGCTTGAGCTTGTCAAGAGGATTGGCCTCAAGGAAGGAATGCCTGTCGTCACGGATCCGAAGATTCTTTCCCCCAAGGCCTTTGTCGATGAGGTCATAGGGGTGCGGCTTCCCAATCCCTTCATGCCCGATGCGCCCCAGCGTATTGCCTGCGATACCTCGCAGAAGGTGGGAATCCGCTTCGGCGAGACCATAAAGAGCTATGTGGCGAAATATGGCAGCGCCGACAAGCTTGAGGCTATTCCTCTGGCTATCGCTGGATGGTGCCGCTACCTGCTAGCCGTCGATGATACAGGAAAGCCCTTTGAGCTTTCTCCGGATCCGATGGCGGCGGAGCTTACAGCCCAGCTGAAGGATGTCGTCTGGAACAAGCCGGAGAGCTATGCCGGCCAGCTGAAGCCCATCTTGTCCAACGCAAACATATTCGGATCGGATCTGTATGCATCGGGGCTTGGCGAGAAAATCGAAGGCTTCTTCAAAGAAGAGCTTTCTGGTGCCGGGGCCGTGCGCTCGACGCTCAAAAAATACCTTAAGTAATTCCCGTCGGAGGGGGTTCTTCGGGCTGCGCCTTAAAAAGGCGTGGCCCGAAGTTTTTTTGCGAAGACGGTGCCGTAAGCCGCAGCGTTATAACGGCTGAACCTGCCTTCTGGCAGAGTATCTTGCCAGCGGGCTTTTTGTTTGCTATAGTTATCTCTGATTATGCTGTACAAATATGAAACACATCTTCACACTTGTGAAGCGAGCGCCTGCGGGATTTCTCGTGGTGCGGAATACATTTCGGTATACAAGAAACTGGGTTATGACGGAATCTTCGTCACTGATCATTTTTTCGGGGGAAACACGGCCGTTTCCTCCGAGCTTGACTGGGAGGAAAGGATAGAGCGGTACTGCTCCGGCTATGAGGCCGCGCTGGCCGAGGCCGGCAGGCAGAACGGGCGTGACGGTGGCAGCTTCAAGGTTTTCTTTGGGATTGAGCAGACCTTTCAAGGTGACGACTATCTTATCTACGGGCTGGGTAAGGACTGGCTTCTGTCCCATCCGGAGGTGGAATCCATGGGGCACGCTCAGCTTTTTGACGCGGTGAACCGGGAAGGAGGGCTGATGATTCAGGCCCATCCCTTCAGGCTCCGTGATTACATCAGGGCAATACACCTGCATCCCCGTGAAGTGCACGGGATAGAGGTCTATAACGGCGGAAACAAGGCGAGCGAGAACGAGCTTGCTGAACTGTACGCGAAAGAATACTCTTTCCCTGTTACGAGCGGATCCGACATCCACAACGTAGCGTTCGCCCTGGAGGACAAGAGCGGCGGTAAGATGCCTGTCGGAGGCATGGCGTTCGAGACTCCTCTTTCGTGCATAGGGGACTACATAGAACGCATAAAAAGCAAGGCAGGGACCGTTATACGGTAGACGGGGCAGGCGGACGTGGTGGGTTCCGGAACCCTTGAAAGCCTCCCCGCATTGTGGTAGAATTCTTCCGTAAGAATCGCCCCCTTGTGCGGGGGGCATAAGGAGCCGCCATTTTTTATGGAACAGATTATCACAAGCTTTTTGGACACCGACCTTTACAAGTTCAGCATGGGGCAGCTTGCCATGCGCAGGTACGGGGATGCGAACGTCGAGTGGAAGTTCGTCTGCCGCAACAAGGACGTCAGGTTCACCCCCGAGATGGTGGAAGAGATCAAGAGGCAGATAGCCCTCTACTGCCAGGTGCAGTTCCGCAAGGAGGAGCTGGACTACCTTGCCTCCATAAAGTGGCTGGACAAGGGCTACATCTCGTTCCTGGCTGTATGGCATCCCATGCTGGAGCACTTCATCATAAACACGGACGCAGAGTGCGGGCTGAACATCAGGACCGTAGGCCCCTGGTTCCTCACAATTTACTACGAGATTCCCGTCCTTTCCATCGTCAACAACGTCTACTTCGCCTACCAGTACAAGGACCGCTATGAAGAGATAGCGGCCTCTGCCATAGACCGTGCCAAAGGCAAAATAGAAAGCCTGGGCAGCGGAAAGTATGAGATAGGGGCTTTCAGCGAGTTCGGCACGCGGAGGAGATTCAACAAGAGGACTCAGGAGCAGATTATCAGGATGTTCAAGGAAGCGAACGAGGCCGGCAAGCTGGGTGGCAGCGTTTTTTCAGGTACGTCCAACGTTGAGATAGCCATGAAGGAGGGCTTGACCGCAATCGGTACGATGGCCCACGAGGTCTTCATGGTGACGGGACAGGGCTACCCGGAGCGCAACCCCGCCTATTCCAATAAGTTCGTCATGGACGACTGGCATGAGCTCTATGGCGTGCAGCTGGGCATCGCTCTTACGGACTGCATCACGACGGACTGCTTCCTCCTGGACTTTGACGTGAAGAACGCCACTCTCTTCAGCGGAGTGCGCAACGACTCCGGCGATCCGATCGAGTGGGGCGAGAAGATGATAGCCCACTACAAGAAGCTCGGCATAGACCCCGCCAAAAAGACCCTGCTCTTCTCCGACAGCCTGGACTTCGAGCGGGCTACCAAAATTTACCGGCACTTCAAGGACAGGACCCGTGTCGCTTTCGGAATCGGCACCTTCCTGGTCAACGACACATGCGTGGAGCCCCTGAACATAGTGATGAAGACCGTAAAGGCGAACGGCATCCCCGTCGTCAAGATTTCCGACTCACCGGGAAAGGGAATCGGCGAGAACAAGCAGTACGAGGAGTACCTGCAGCGCGCCATCAACTGGCGGCTGGGGAAATACTAGCATATGACCGTAATCGCAGAAATCGGAACGTCCCATGCCGGTTCGCTGGACAAGGCATTTGCCCTGATAGACGCAGCGGCGGATGCGGGTGCGGACTGCGTGAAGTTCCAGTGGGTCTATGCCGATGAAATCCTGCACCCCGACACCGGTTTCGTCACGCTGCCGGGCGGGGCGGTCAGGCTCTACGACCGCTTTCGGGAGCTTGAAGCGGACGTTTCCTTCTATGCTTCCTGCCTGGACTATGCGCATAAGAAGGGCCTTCTCTTCGCCTGCTCTCCCTTTGGACTGCGGTCCCTGAAGGAACTTGCTGCCCTGCATCCCGATGCAGTAAAAATCGCAAG
>CAMNGY010000264.1 GCA_946538795.1 uncultured Treponema sp. | reverse complement strand
AGCATGAACTCCTCTTTCTCCAAGACGGAGATTCTGCCGAGGAGCATCGCCGCCTTGTTCACGAAGCTCCCGGAGATTCAAAGACGCTTCTCTAAAAATGACAAGCTGACAGTCCGTGCCGTCTATGACGATTATGAAGTGATAATAGAAATTCGTCTTGAATTCAATGAGGAACTCGCAAAGAGAAACCCGGAGACAAAGGGCATCATATTCCAAAGACTTGCCTTCAGTAGGGCGGAGAGAAAGGCAGCCGACACAGAAAAATTCATCCCGAAGGACATGGACAGAATTCTGACGACACAGGACGCATCCTTGCTGAAAAGCTCGTTCTCCGTGGGTGTATTCCACTTTGAGACAGAGCCTTCCGTTCTGCCTGTCAGCCCGAAAGACAATGAAATCGTCATCCGTACCTGGGACGACACGTCTTCAGGCGCAATCGAATATGAGCGCTTGCAGGGCATCACGCCGGACATAGCTCTTTGGAGCGACTTCCTGCCCAGGCTCAGCATGGAGGATTCTTCAGGGAAAGAATATGTCCTCGTTGAGCCGGAGGATGTCTCCATCCGCCCGCTTGTCGGCGAACCCGTCCCAATTCATATCGCATGGAGATTCAGCTTTCCCGCCGGGAAGGAGTTCTATGAATTCCCGCTTGTGCAGGGTGACAAAACGAACAAGGCAAAATACTTTGCTTTCTTAAAGGACGCGTCTTTTCCCCTTGAGCGTGACACGGAGTGCTCCTTGCACCTGACATACACCTATGGCATGCCTCTCCCCTACAGCCTGGAATTCATTGCCGTCTCCGCTTCCGCGGAATTCAAGTCCGTGACAGTCAAATGGGAAAACAAGGAACATCCAAAAGACCTCCTGCATATATCAGGCCCAGAATATGTTGCTGAAAGCTCTTGGGAGGAAACAATGACAATGAAGTTTAAGGATAAGCTCGAGACAGAAAAAATGAAGGAGACTGCCAGAATACTAGAATACCTTGCAAGGATTGGATGGGGAGAATATGAGGTTATAGGATACCCCGGCGCAAAGACTAAAGCTGTAGATGATGTGGCAGTATTTTTCTTGAACAGGAAAGATGAAAATGGAAAGAATTGCGTATGTTTCAGATCGAACTTTCCGAAAAATTACCCGATAAAAATTGGAACAACTGTAAGATGTTCTTTCGTTCCGTCCATGAATCAGTATGGAAGCCCCCGATATGACAAGGACGGAAACAGGGGGCTGCAGGCATATGGAGTGTGTGTGGAAAACTTTGAAGAAAAGACAAATTTCTTCTTTTATACGCTACCTCTGGTATATATGTGGGAACAAGGGCGTTCTACGTCTGACCCGGATTTTCCTAAGGTCTTGTATGCTGATATTAAAAGCATCTCAGACAATGGAGTCTCTTTGCTTAACAGCGATTCTGTTCCAAAAACTGTGAAAGATGAAGTCTGTTGTATGCTTGCTTCTCTCCACAAAGATGCACCGAAAGAGCTTTATTCATATCTTCATAGCATAATGGGCAACACTCTGGCAGAAAACAAAAAAGCAGAGGCATCCCTTTTCCATCACAAGCGTCTTATCAATGCATTCGGTTATGCTGTCGGAAATGCAGAGCTTTCTTGGCAGAAAGAATTGCTTGATAAAGAAGTCTCACTTATTGCTGCTCAAGATGGCGAGACACAGAACCTTGGTATCGAAATACTCGGCATAGCTCTTTGGCGTACCAGAAGTTGCATTGAGCATATAACAGCATCTCATGTCAAGACTGTTCTTCCTGTCGTTGTAAAAAAAATAAGAGAGTTTCTTTCGTTTTGCGAAAAGAAACTTTACCCTGCTATGAGTGATATACAGAAGTTCTCCAATAGTGATACAAGAACGATATGGTTCCAAAGAAGGCTCTTTTTGCGGTCCATAGAATTGTTGCTTGCATTATACAGGATAAGAACTGTCGCCAGTGTCAACGCTGGCACGCTGGAACTGATTGCTCCAATTGCGAAAAATGACAATCTCAATGCCCTCAAAAAAATGTTTCCTGATATGGAGCAGTTTTGCACTAAAGACAAGGCATTTACAAATCTATATGCAAAAGAAAAAAATGGTAAACACATATACAAGAAGCTTGTCTCCCGTATTCAGTTCCACATAGATGATGAATCCCGGGATAAAACTATACCTGATTATCTGTATGCCTTGGAAAAATACACGAAAGGTGAGGACTGCCGTATAAGAATACTTAAAATAGATGATAATGACGAGGAAGAATTGTAAAAACTGTCAACTTCTCCTGCCTTTGCCCCTTATATAGGGCAGGAGGATTGATATGAAAGATTTATATGGAAACAACGTCCGTTGCTATGCGGCGGGAAAGGTCTGTTATACGGCCCGCGAGGCAGGGACCGTTATAAACGATGCCCGGAAGCATCATTACGGCAATGACGACAAGAGGGGAAAAACTATCCCCAAGCGGAAGTATTACTGCCCGGACTGCGGTTACTATCACGTGACCCACCATTCGTTCTTTGCCGACAGCGAACGCAAAAGCCGGCACAGGATATACTGGTAGTAATTGCGGGTGCTGCTGTCCGGGCATGTCTTGCCCAGCCCCGCCCCCCGCATGCTATAATCGCATCATGAGGCGATTCAACACGACGGGCACCTGTTTCGCAGAGAAGCACTACATGGTGAACATTGACGAGCGCGTCCGGCAAATCAAAAAGATGGTGGACCGGGGCGACTACTTCTGCATCAACCGGGGAAGGCAGTACGGAAAGACCACGACCCTGCGCTACCTCAAGAAGGCTCTCGACGCGGAGTACACAGTCTTCTCCATAAGCTTCGAAGTGACAAGCGACCAATCCTTTGCAAACGTGATGACCGTAGGGCACAAAGTCCTGAAAATGTTCATGCGCTCCGCAATGCGTGGCATGACACAAGGCCTGCCTTCCTCCGCAATGGAGTTCCTGCAGCAAGATTTCTCATTCAGCACGGACAAAGATGGGGAGGATTTGCTTTCCGATGCGATATCTGATTTCTGCGCCTTATGCGAAAAGCCCGTCGTCGTCATAATCGACGAGGTTGACCAGGCAGGGAACTATGAGGCGTTCATCAAGTTCCTGGGCCTGCTCCGGGACAAATTCCTGAATCGCGACTCGTGGCCCACATTCCATTCCGTCATACTTGCGGGTGTGTACGACATACGGAACCTCAAGCTCAAGATGCGCCCCGAGGAAATGCACCAGTACAACTCCCCCTGGAACATCGCAACAAGGTTCGACGTGAGCATGGAGCTGGACGAGGCCGGTATATGCGGCATGCTCGAAGATTACGAGGCGGACCATCACACCGGCATGGACACGGCGAAAATGGCGAGGCTGCTTTATGACTACACCGGAGGCTATCCCTTCCTTGTCAGCCGCCTGTGCCAGATTATCGACGAGGAGCTTGGGCAGGACTGGACTGACACGGGATTCCAGGAGGCAATAAAGGTCATCCTGCTGGAGCGGGACACGCTCTTTGACGACATGATCAAGAAGTTCGACAGTTTTCCCGAGATGAAGAAGATAATCCGTGAAATCCTGTATGAAGGGAAGCCCTGTAACTTCAACCTGGATAACAGGAGCATCGAGATAGCCGCGATGTTCAACTACATCAAGAACGTCGGTGGCAAGGTCTGGCTGTCCAACCGCATCTTTGAGACCCGCATGTACAACCTGTTCATATCCGAAGCACAGACATCGAAGTCCGGGGAAGACAGGGAACTTATAAACGAAGGCTCGTTTGACAGGCCCCTGTTCATCAAGGACGGAAGGCTG
>CAMNGY010000263.1 GCA_946538795.1 uncultured Treponema sp. | reverse complement strand
GTCCATGAAGAACTCCAGCGTGGAAGGGAGGTTCCTGCTTATGTGCTCCTGCTTAATCCACAGTGAGCGGTCGGGCAGCTGGCTGCCGCTCCAGTTCCTGCTGACGGGGGCGGCGTACAGGCCGCAGATGGGACCGCCAAGCTTTATCGCCTTGCCGGTCATGCGGACCATCGCATTCAGCGGAATCGGTTTTCCGGCTTCTTTCTGCAGCGCGTCGGAAACTGACGCGATGTAGTGCTGCTCTTGGACGCTCAGCACGCTGCGGACAGTCAGGTTCTTGAGCGCGTCCCGGGATTCCTTGGACGGCGTGAAGCCGACGTCAAAATGCTTTGCGATTTCGGAGGGGCTGTCGTTCTCGCTGATGCTCCCTTTCATGGTGGGGAACAGCGTGCCGAAGTCAAGAAGCTCCACAGCGCAGCCCTGGCTGAATTTGTCCATCATGCGGCGGCTCAGTTCCTGGGCCACATAGAACATCAGCTCCTTGCTGGCAACCGCCGAGTGGTTCTCTTCCATCTCCGCAAGTATCTGGTACACTGTCACCTTGCGGTGGCTCACAGAGCCGTAAGTACGCGTCCTGCCGCTCCCATCCTTCAGGTTGCTTTTCTGGATGGTGACATTGACCTTTGTCTTTGCTTTCTGGGGCGACAGCAAATCTGCTTTCTTTCTGGGCATACGGCATTTCCTCCTTTGTCTCTGCATCCCTGGGCGTACCGTAAATGTACGGTTCGCACTATCGCCAATATGCGCTAGCGATACAACTAATACGCAGTTGCGATACAGCTAATACGCGGCAGCGATACAGTCCGTATTTGGGTACAAAGAATGTATTGTAGAGGGAGTATACTCTAGCTAGATTGTTCCGTCAACCCAGTTAGGATGTTCTTGAAATCTAAGTAGGGAGAACTGCACATGTAGGAATGTTGCGCGGTAACCGCCGCAATCGGGTGGCCTGCACGGGGATAATTCCCCGGTGGCCGCCGGACAATATACTGCTTTTTCTGCGGAAAGTCAAAGAAAATGCGGCGTGGCCCGCTGTCAGAATGTACCGCTCCCGAAAGGCGGCAACCGCCCGGAATCGGCTTGCCCGTCCCCGCACCGATGTGCTATAATCGGCTTATGAGGAGATTCAACACGACGGGCACCTGGTGAGCTTCTGCTTTAACAAGAACAAGCGGCCCGGCCTCCGTGAAGTCGCCGTGGGCGGCCGCACCATCGTGGAGGCCGTGGTGTAAGGTGTGCCGGCAGGGGTGGGAGCCTTGTGGTATTGACGCATGTTGCCATATCGCCAAGTGAAAAGAAGCCGAATCGCCAAGTGAAAGTTTGCCAAGTCGTCAAGTGAAAACTTGACAAATCGCCAAATGGACGGTAGGATTATGGCATGAAAGCGTATCGGCCTAGAATCGCAGACGGTATTCTTGCCCGCAAATTGAAAGGAAAGGGCGCTGTTCTTATACAGGGCCCTAAATGGTGTGGCAAAACAACAACGGCGGAACAGATTGCAGAAAGCATTTTGTATATGTCAAAGCCGGAAGATGTAAGGGCAAATCTTATCGCGGCGGATATAGAGCCCTCGAAACTCCTGGAGGGAGAAACGCCCCGCCTGATAGATGAATGGCAGATTGCGCCAAAGCTTTGGGATGCGGTGCGGTTTGAAGTGGATCACAGAAACAGTCTGGGGCAGTTTATTCTTACAGGTTCTGCGGTTCCGCCTGATACGGATGAAATATTCCACACAGGCACAGGCCGCTTTGCCTGGATAAAAATGCGCCCGATGACTTTGTTTGAGTCAGGGGAATCATCCGGTGAAGTCAGCCTGAAAGAACTGTTCGGTCGGCCGGAAAAGCTTCTTGCTGAGAATAAAGCGGATAGTATTGACAGGCTTGCGTTTTTGATTTGCCGCGGGGGCTGGCCTGGAGCAATTGATATGGAAGATGATATTGCCCTGGAACAGGCATTTGATTATTTTGACGCAATCGTGAATACAGATATTTCCAGGGTCGATAATGTCCAGCGGGATTCAGAGCGGGCAAAACGACTGATGAAGTCGTATGCGCGCAATCAGGGAAGCCAGGCTGCCTACACCGTCCTGCGCGATGATATTCTGGCGAATGATGCGGAAACGCTGACAGAAGATACTGTGTACGCATACACAAATGCCTTGCGGAAAATTTTCGTGATAGAAGACATGCCTGCATGGAATCCGAACCTTCGTTCCAAGACGGCAATAAGGACTTCCGATACCCGCTACTTTACGGATCCTTCGATTGCGACGGCGAGCCTGGGACTTGGACCGAATGACCTTGTGAAGGATTTGAATACGATGGGCCTGTTCTTTGAAAGCCTGTGCGTGCGGGACCTCCGGGTTTACGCAGAAAGCCTGGACGGTCAGGTTTATCATTACCGCGACAAGTCCGGGCTTGAGTGCGATGCTGTCGTTCACCTCCGTAACGGTTCTTTCGGCCTCATTGAAATCAAGCTCGGCGGTGACAAGCTGATTGAAGAAGGTGCCGGAAACCTGAAGAAGTTCCGCGCAAAAATCGACACGGACAAAATGAAGGAGCCGTCATTCCTGATGGTGCTGACCGGGTCGGGAAAATATGCCTACCGCAGGGAAGATGGTGTGTATGTCGTGCCGGTGGGGTGCCTGAGGGAGTAGGGAAGTCACTGTTCCCCCTGCAGCTGTGCAATTCGTTTTGCTATCTCGACTCCGGCGGCTGAAAAATCTTTTTCTCATCAGCATGATTTGATAGTACGGGAGTCACCATATCGTTACCGTATTGTAGCGACAACCCCGTTCAAGATTTCGCTAAGCAGCGTCTCGTGCAGTTTTGAAACTTTTTCCAGAAGTCTATTCTTGTCAACATGGACAATCAAATGGGGCTGTGTCACAGAATCTTTAGACAAGCCGGTAAGGGACTTTTCAAGAAAAACATTGTTAGGAAGCTCTGCATATATTGTATTTGTCGTGAGGGGCAGTACAACAACCGTCTTGAGCTTGCTTTCATTCAGAATATCGTTCTGCAGGATAATCACAGGACGACGGAAACCGACTTCGCCTCCAAAGGGTACGCCGAAATCAACCCACCATATCTCACCACGAGTCATTTTTCAGAGCCTCTCTCACGCTTTCTAGGCCAGCATCGCAATATGCGAGCTGTTCTGCGTCGGGAATCCTGTCAAGGACAGCATTGATTTTTTCAACATCCGTTATATTCCCGGCATTTTCTACTGTGTTGTGCCTTTTTTGCAGTAGTTTTGCCAAATACTCTATTATTGCAAGCTGTTCCGTGTAGGACAGAAGTTCCAGCTGTCTCTCAAAGTTCCTTAATTCCATTGCAGACATCTTATACCTCCCTAATCCACTCATCAAGGCTTGGCCTTAATGATATACGATGTGTGGATGATTTGCAAGTCAAAATCAACTGTCTGGAATGTGAGGCGGCCTTGTTCTGCACGGTCTCGTTAAAGGAATACAGGCTTCTGTACACGTCTTTTTTGACGGAATATAACGTAAAGGCTGTATTACTTCATGCAATACAAAAGAAAACGGACAAGACTCCAAAAAAGGAACTTGAGACCGCATTGGCAAGAATGAAAGATTATGAGTCAAGGAGGTAATCGTTATGAATGATTTGGACAGACTTGAAGCTAGGCTTCTCATTCTTGCAGCGGGTCGCAACTGCCCTGGGAAAGAAGCTCTCCGCTGCCTTGGTATAACCGACACGTCCTCTTTACAACAGTGCAATCCGTTTTGCTATCTCGACTCCGGCAGACTCCAGCTCCTCCTTTATGATTGTGTTGACCTT
>CAMNGY010000262.1 GCA_946538795.1 uncultured Treponema sp. | reverse complement strand
AGCCGGGCGGACATTGGTAGAAGCTGTAATAAGGCGTGTTGTGGAAGAAAGGCTGGAGCGAGTCCAGGCAGGCCGCATAGCGCGCGTCAGCCGTTTCCCGCCTGTCAAATTCCTCCCAGAGGGCGCCGATTTCCGCCCCCTGGTCCGAGGGCAATATGCCGAACAGCCTGTCCGCGGCCTTCTTTTCCCGCTCAGCCTTGCTCTTTGCCCCCTCCGCATCGTAGGCGTATGTGTCGCCCGCATAAATCTCTATAAGGTCGTGCACGGTGACCATCTTCACCGCCCGCGCTATGTCCGGCGCATCCTTGGCATATTCGGCGAGGAGCTGGGCCATCACCGCGAGGTGCCATGAGTGCTCCGCGTCGTTCTCCCGGCGGCTGCCGTCTATGAGCAGGGTCTGCCTGAAAATGCCCGTCATCTTGTCGATTTCCGCGATGAACCTCATCTGCGCGTCGAAGCGGCCCATCCCGGACGGTATGTAGTAGGATCCGAAGGGGTCGCCCGTTTCCTGCCGGAAGGGACGGGTATCCGTCCCCGCCTGCGGCTGGCCGCCTGCATTGCTGCCGGCCCGGGACTGTCCCGGAGCGGTGCTTCCCGCCGTGCCCGTCCCGTCCTGCCCGGTCAGGCGGCGGTAGATGCCGTCGGCCTTAACGTTCAGAACGAGCGTGAATTCCCGCCTGACCCCGGCCAGGTTCGTGTAGCTTGCGTTTATGGAGCGCGACAGCTCCGGGTTCAGGAAGGAGAGGAAGCGTTTCTGCGGAAGGGAGAAGCTTATGTCCGACAGGCCCGACAGGCAGACAATCCTCTCCTCGGTCTTGCCCGCCCCCTTCATGAAGAAGGACAGGTATGACTCCTGCTCCGCCACGTAGTACCAGACGGATTTTCTGCAGAAGACGATGAGGCCCCAGACGCTCGTGCGCCAGCTCTTCAGGTTCAGGTCCTGGTACACGCCCCCGTCCGCGCGAAGCTCCGCGAATTCAAAGGAGTCCACCTCGTCCTTGACTTTCTCGCCGAATTCCTTGCGGAACTTCCGCTGGGCCTCCTCCGGGCTGTCTTTGTTGTCTCCGAGCAACGCCATCTGATGCCCCGGCCCCTAGTCCGCCGTCATGACGGCCTTTGCCAGCTGGTCGGCGCAGCTGGTCCCCTTGCTGCCGCAGAGGTTCCCCGCGAGGATTTCGTTAATCTGCACGGCGGTCATGCCGTCCACCAGCTTGGATACGGCCTTGAGGTTGCCGTTGCAGCCGCCCTCAAAGCTCACGTTCGTTATCTTTCCGTCGTCCGTCCTGGAAAAGTGTATGACCTTGGCACAGGTCCCCGTAGTCTTATAAGTATATTCCTTCATAGCCAGCTCCACTGCTATCATAGCACACAAGCGCGATTCTTGTCAGCATGCCGGCCGTCCCCATGCGCCGCCGGTGGGGCTGCCGGACAGGGCCGCATCAGGAAAACAGCTGAGCCCCGCCCCTTGCCGGGACGTAGCCGAAAGGCCGGGGCTATGCTATAATACGCTATGCCTATGCACAGCTTCCTTCTGAACAAGGGCAGGAACAAACGCCTGCTGGTGAACATAATCTGCCTCTCCGCATCGCTTCTGGCCATGTCCTTCCTCCTGCAGGGAATCGGCGACCTGGACGGCTTCAGCGCGTCCAAGAGGAACTGGGCCGTGGTCATAACGATGTTCCTCTCCTCCCTCTGCGGTCCCCTCACGGCCTCCCTGATGGAGCTCATCCTGTTCATCTACAGGGCATTCGGCAACTGGGACATAAACTCCACCTTCGGCCTCTTCGTAATCCTGACGAGCGCGATGATAGCCGCCCTTCCCCTGAAAAGAGGCTGGTACAGGAGCCGCATCAAGACCCTGCTGGCGATTCCCCTTTTCTCCCTTCTGATCGACATGTCCTTCGCCCTCGTCAGCGTAGCCTATGGGAGCGCGTATAAGATAGAGGATGATCTGGTCTTCAACATAGACCTGAAATTCCCGTCCCTTCTCTATATCTGCGCCGTAGTAGCAGGCTGCTACGTATTCTTCAACTACGCCCCGGCAAAAGTCCGCTCGCTTTTCTACGGCAACGACATTTTTACGGAGGACAGGGGGCCGCGCAGGGTCGGCAAGGGCCGGCTCCGCATCGGAGTCAAGAACAAGATGACGATCCTGATCGTCGCCGAGGCCCTGATCCTCTGCAACGCGGCGATGGTGTTCGCCTTCATCATGTTCAACAAGAGCGCGGACAGGCTGACCAGGGGAGCCCCCCTGCCCCAGATGTTCATAACGGAATCCCTCGTGCAGACGAACTTCGCCATGCTCCTGAGCCTTCTGAACTTCTCGGTTCCGATCATCCTCATCACGCGCTACTTCGCCGTCACGCACATAGCCACCCCGGTCCGCCTTATGTCCACATGGCTTAAGTCCTTTACCCGCAGCACGATCGGGGGCGTGGAGGGCGAGGCGGTCATCGCCGACATCTCTGCCCTGAACATACGGACGAACGACGAGATAGAGGATTTGTACGAGGAGCTGAAGTCCACCGCATCCCGGCTGACCGACTACATCGGGAGCCTGGAGCGGGAGCAGCGGCTGCGCGAGGAGGTCAAGGTGGAGAAAGCCGCGAACCAGGCCAAGACCTCCTTCCTGTCGTCGATGAGCCACGAGATCCGCACCCCGATCAACGCCGTCCTGGGCCTGGACGAGATGATCCTGCGCGAGAGCGACGAGGAGCACATCATCCGCTACGCGGCGGACATCAAGAGCGCGGGCCGCTCCCTCCTGAGCCTGATAAACGACATCCTGGATTTCTCCAAGATAGAGTCCGGCAAGCTGGAGCTGATCAACGCCGAGTACGACCTCGGCTCCATGGTGAACGACCTTGTGAACATGATTTCTTCCCGCGCCGAGGACAAGGGACTCAAGCTTGTCGTCAACGTCATGCCGGACACACCCCGAATCCTGTACGGGGATGAGGTACGCATAAAGCAGTGCATTTTGAACATCCTGACCAACGCGGTCAAGTATACACGCGAGGGCAGCGTCACTGTGGACATAGGCTGGGCGGAGCCGGGAGAGAAGGACCTGAGCGGCGAGGGATTCGCCATACTGGGAGGGGACAAGAGCGGGAGCGACCGCTTTGTCATGCTGACAGCCCGCGTCGTTGACACCGGAATCGGAATAAAGGAGGAGGACCTGCCCAAGCTCTTCACCGCCTTCCAGAGAATCGAGGAGAAGCGCAACAGGACGATCGAGGGAACGGGCCTGGGCATGAACATCGTGCAGAACCTGCTCGCCATGATGGGCACGCAGCTGGAAGTTAAAAGCACTTACGGCAAGGGCTCGGACTTCTCCTTCCGGGTCATACAGAGGGTCATATCCGGGGAGGGTGTCGGGGACTTCGCGGAGATTTACCGGAAGAGCGCGGAGGCGGCCTCCAGCTACAGGGCCAGCTTTACCGCACCGGACGCCCGCATCCTCTGCGTGGACGACACGGCGATGAACCTGACGGTATTCAAGGGCCTCCTGAAGGAGACCAGGGTGCAGATAGACACGGCCTCAAGCGGGGTTGAGGCTCTCAAGCTCTGCACGGACAACAGCTACGACATCCTCTTCATAGACCACATGATGCCGACGATGGACGGCATAGAGACCCTGCACGCGCTGGAGCAGCTGGAGCCCAACCGCTGCAAGGGCGTTCCCGCCGTCGCGCTGACCGCCAACGCCATTTCCGGCGCGAGGGAGATGTACATGCGGGAGGGCTTCACCGATTACCTGACCAAGCCGGTCAACAGCGTCAAGCTGGAGAAGATGATCGGGATGGACACGG
>CAMNGY010000261.1 GCA_946538795.1 uncultured Treponema sp. | reverse complement strand
TATACTTTTGCTATGGTACACGTTCCTGTAAAGGTGAAGATGCCCTTCCTGTGGGGGAGGGCCGTATTCAGGAAGGAAGACTGGAGGAACATAAATCTCATCGTTGGGCCCAACGGATCGGGCAAGACGTTGCTTGTTGAGGCTATTGCGGAAGCCTTCCAGGCCTCTGGCTATGCCGTGAAGTTCTTCCGCGCGGACAAGCTGGAGGACAGGGAAGCCCTTTCTGTTGTGCAGGGCAACGAGGCAGTCCGCCAGAAGATACAGGACGTGCTTTCCAGCATGTTTGGTAAGACTATAGTATTCAAACAGGGCGGTGCCGGATCTTACATTCCTGTTGTGGTAAACCGGGCTTGGAACGTGGAGTATGACCTGGAGGAGGTGGAATGTCATGGGCTCAAGGAGATAATCACGCTGCTTGTAGCCCTGTATGCCAATACTGGCAGCAGTTGCCTTGTCTTTGATGAGCCGGAACTGCACTTGCATCCTCAGTTCCAGCAGTTTTTCGCTGAAGAAATCAGGAGGGTGTCCGCCCGGCATCCCAAGAGGATGTATTTCATTGTGACGCATTCACCTTTTTTCATCGACCTGCGCTTCCCTGATGACTTCCTGGGCGTGCTTGTCTGTCATACTAACAGGGAGCCTACGCATATAGAGACGCTTGGACGGAGGGACGAGGACTTGCTTGGCCGCTTCCTGCCAAGGTTCAACAGCTACCATAAGCAGTTCTTTTTCTCTGACAACCAGATTTTCGTGGAAGGCTACACAGACCAGCAGGTGTTTGCCAGCCTGCTGCCTTATGTGCAGACAGAGCGTGGAGTCGCGGGGACCGGCATAATAGATGTAGGGGGCAAGGATGAGCTGGGGGTATTCTGCAAGGTCTGTGCCCTTCTGGGCACGAACAGCCGCATTATAACTGACCTGGATTCCCTGTTCGGAGGCAAGCTGCGCGACGTGTTCTGTGCGGACGTGCGGGCTGCTCAGTGGCTGGAGAAGCAGGGTGACAAGCAGCGCCCGTTCTATCAGAGCATTTTTACCGTACGGGAGCTTGGCGCTCCGATTACGCTGGAAAAACTTATCTCCCGTCTGGAGCGTTACCTTTCTTCTATAGGGAGGGCTTTATGCTCCATGCAGCCGACAGGTCCTCTTGAGGCGGAGATAGCCATGCTCGTGGAGAAGCTGGATGCGCTTGACCAGAAGCATTCGCGTGCGGAAAACGTGGATACATTCAAGACCGTTGTCCTGCAAGGAGTGATTGCTGACGGTGCGCTGCAGGCCCAGCTGTCGTGTCATCTGCCTGAATCCGTCACCGCAAGCATCCCGTTGGTCAGGAATCTTTTCAATCTCATTCTTGCCGCCACCGCTGCATCTGGTGTCTACATACTTCCTTTGGGCTGCATAGAGCATTATTACACGCAGTCGTCAGTCCGTTACATGCCGGTCTCTGGCAAAGACAGGCTTTTCCATATTGAGCGCAAGCATTTGCTCCTTGCCGACCCCGATGCCGTAAGACGGGAATATGCCCCTCTCATTTCCATTTTGGAGTCAGCCTGCGCGCGCTAGGGCTTGAAAACTTTTTTTTAATCTGCCTGAAGTCTTTTCATCCATTTATCCGCAAGCGTTGTCCAAAGACGGACGTCCTCATACTGGGCTGCCTCGTTTTTTTTGTCTTGCGCTTGGCTGGCATCCTGTGGCTTGTCCTGGAACTGTGCCTCAAGCTCGGCCTTGCGTTTCGCGGAGACATTGACGCCTTTTCCCGCTTTGACTGCGCTTACGGCCAGCCTGACCTGCTCCATCGTGTAAGGCTCACCGAATTCTCCGTTGAAAAACTCTTCGGTCGGGACGCTCAGGCCGTGGAAACCGTTCGGAAAGACGTAATGGGCGAAGGGCACATTTTTTTCTTTCAGGGCGCGGGCGAAAAGGTAGCTGTTCTCAACAGGAACCAGGTCGTCCGTGGCCGTCTGCCAGAGGAAGCAAGGGGGCGTCTTGTCCGTGACGTTCTTTTCCAGTGAGAAGTATTCCAATTCGCTGTCTGACGGGTTTTTCCCGACCAGCGCCTCCACGGAGGAAGGATGCGTGTATGTGCCCGTCGTAATCACCGGGTAGCAGAGGATGGCCCCGTCGGGCCGGCAGGAAATGTCCGCATACATCGGGTTGCTGTCCGTTGCATCCTCGTGATGGACGGCGAGCGTCCCGCATACATGTGCTCCTGCGGAAAAGCCGCATACGAAAAGCTTCTTGCCAAGGGAATATTCTTTTGCACGTGCCCTTACAAATCTCACTGCACGGGCAATGTCCGCAAGAGGCTGTCTTCTGAGAGGAACTGACAGAGTGATGTCCGTCGTGTAGCTCAGAACGAAGACGTTCAGCCCCTTCTCATAGAATTCCTTTGCGACAATCTCCCCTTCCTGGGGGACGCACATGCAGTATCCCCCTCCCGGGGCGATAATCAGACCGTCGTGAACTCCTTCCTCGTGCAGGTATGCATGGATGTTCGGTATGAAGCCGTATGCCGCCGCGTAGTTGTATTCACCATCTTCCCAAATTGCCTTGCAAAAAAATCTCATGATGCCTCCGTTCTGCAAAGTATATCACAAAAAACTTTTTTTGTTACAGGCAGGGCTTGTCCGGGGTTTTCTTTATATGGACACTTACCATGTTTTCTGGCTTTTGGATGAGCTGAAAGTCCTTGTCCGGAATGGCGTAATAAGCGAGGAGACCGCGAGGAAGATGGCAGACTATTATGCGTCGCGGCCGGATTCCGAAACTCTTTCAGGGGCAGCGTCCTCGGAATGGGACGGCGCCCAGCCCTCTCATACAGCTCAGTCTTCGCTTGCATCGCAACCTTCGCATACAGCCCAGCCTTCGCATGCAAGCCCGGTGCCTGTGTCCCGGGAGAATCCTGGCAAGATAAAGGTTTTCAGAAAGCATATTCCTTCTTTCACCGTGGCGAGCATTCCTGTGATTCTCAGTGTTATAGCCGCAGTCCTTATAGCCGCCGGGGTAATATCGCTCTCCGCATATACCTGGAATGCCATCCCACGTACCGTGAAGGCGTTCTTCGCTTTTGTCCTTCTGCTTGCGGTCCAGTCGTGCGGTGTAATCGTTTCCCTCAGGGAAAAGATGTTTTCCAAAGCCTCTTGGCGGGAGGGAGTGGCAGGTCTGTGGTCACTTATGTTCGGAGGGGCGGTCGCTTTCATTTCCCAGATATGCCGTCTGCCGGGGGATACAGTTTCGTTCCTGCTTGTGTGGTCGGTCTCTTCTGTTATGTTGACCTATGCGATGCGCTCTCTTGGCGCGTTCATCATATCGCTCATCCTTGCTTCGGCGTATGCCTTTTTCTCCTGCGGGGCAGGCAGGCCGGCCTTCCTTTTCTGGCTGCTGTTCGCCTCGCTCTGTCCGTTCGCGCTGCGGTTCAAGTACGGAAGGCAGGTCATGCTTGCTGTCGCAGCCGCCATGCTCAATGTCGTGATGGAGCACAGCCTTCCTGGCTTGTGGGCTGTCTGTTCCGTGTCTTTCGCTGTGCTGAGCTTGGAGTACGGCATATCCCGTGGAAGCAGGTGGATCAAAAGACTGTCCGCCCTGGCCCTGTGCGCTTTGCTTCTGGTCCTTTCAGAAAACCATGTTTGGTATAACGTGGGCTGGAACAATATACGGGAAAGCCATTCCGTCCTGGGAATCTTGTTTGACAGCCTTTTGGCGGGCGGGCTTACGGTCCTTGCTCTGGCATGGCAATTTGTTCCCCGTTTGCGCGGAAAGCCGTTTCCCCGGTGGCAGCTTGTCTATCCGCTCTGTGCCTTTGTCGTATGCGGTCTTTTT
>CAMNGY010000260.1 GCA_946538795.1 uncultured Treponema sp. | reverse complement strand
CATGCTGGGCTCCAGCGAGTCCATAGCATGCGCCAACGTCTTCCTGAACACGGTCGTCGCGGAAGAGCTGTCCCAGTTCGCCGACATCCTGGAGAAGTCCAAGGACTTCAAGGCCGACCTGCACGAGCTGATCCTCAGGACCATAAAGGAGCACAAGAGGATAATCTTCAACGGGAACGGCTACGACGAGTCATGGGTCAAGGAGGCCGAAAAGAGGGGCCTGTACAACCTCAAGTCCACGCCGGAGGCCCTGTCGCACATCCTTGACGCGAAAAACGTCAGCGTCTTCGAGAAGTTCGGGGTGTACAGCAAGGTGGAGCTTGAGAGCCGCTACGAGATACACAACGAGAACTACTCCAAGATCATCAACATCGAGGCGGAGACGATGCTTGAGATGGCCCGGAAGGACATCCTTCCGGCGGCAAGCAAGTACGCGAGCCAGCTTGCGGGCACGATCGGGCTGAAGAAGGCCGCCTGCGGCGAGTGCGACGCGAGCTACGAAAGCTCCATGCTCAAGAAGGTGTCCGCCCTGACCAGCTGCATCTACAGCAAGACCGGGAAGCTGGAGCAGGAAATCCTTGAGGCCAAGAAAGTTGCCGACGCCGGGAACTCCGGCAAGACGGCATTCTTCTACCGCGAGCACGTGTTCGCCGCGATGAACGAGCTGCGCCCCTGCGTGGACGAGCTTGAGACCATCACGCCCAAGGAGCTGTGGCCCTTCCCCAGCTACGGGGACCTGCTGTTCAGCGTCCGCTGAAACACACAGAATATAAAAAAGGCAATGGCGCCGCAGATTCTTCCCCCCGCACAGGGCGGATCAGTCTGCGGCTTTTTTTTGCGGAAATATTTTTTTTGGAGGAATATATGAGTGAAGTTTGGAGCATTTGGTTCCTGATTGGTGCCGCCCTCGTGTTTTTCATGCAGTGCGGCTTCGCCATGGTAGAGACGGGATTTACCCGCGCCAAGAACGCGGGCAACATCATAATGAAGAACCTGATGGATTTCTGCATAGGAACCCCCATGTTCATGCTGCTGGGCTTCGGCCTGATGATGAGCGAGAACTACCTGTTCGGCTTCATCGGGAAGCCGGACATGCAGCTGTTCACGAATTTCGCGGAGCTTGACTGGTCCAGCTTCGTGTTCAACCTGGTCTTCTGCGCGACGGCGGCGACGATCGTCTCCGGCTCCATGGCGGAGCGCACCAAGTTCAGCGCGTACTGCATCTACTCCGCGGTCATCTCGGCCGTGGTATACCCCATAGAGGCAGGCTGGGTCTGGAACCCGCAGGGCTGGCTGGTCCAGCTGGGCTTCGTTGACTTCGCCGGAGGAGCCGCCATCCACTCCGTGGGCGGAACCGCGGCCCTGATAGGCGCGATCTTCCTTGGCCCCCGCATCGGGAAATACGACTACGGCAAGGACGGAAAGGTGACGAAAGTCCACGCCATACCCGGCCACTCCCTCACGCTCGGCGCGCTGGGAACCTTCATCCTCTGGTTCGGCTGGTACGGCTTCAACGGAGCCGCCTGCACGCAGATGCTCGGCATCGGAGGACTTGCCGCCGTGTTCACGACGACGACGATCGCACCGGCCCTTGCCTGCGTCACGACGATGATTTTCACCTGGATAAAGAACGGCAAACCCGACGTGTCCATGACGCTCAACGCCGCGCTCGCGGGCCTGGTCGCCATTACCCCCACCTGCGCCACGGTTGACGCGCTCGGGGCGAGCATAATCGGAATCGTATCCGGAATCGTCGTTGTCCTGGTCGTCGAGTTCCTGGACCTGAAGCTCCACATAGACGATCCTGTCGGCGCGGTCGCGGTCCACCTCGCAAACGGCATCTGGGGTACCCTCTCGGACGGACTTTTCAACGTGGAGTCGGGAGTTTTCTACGGCGGCGGGTTCAGCCACCTTGGCGTGCAGTGCCTGGGAGAATTCACGATCGTCGCATGGACCACCGCCTGCATGCTCGTCACCTTCACGCTGATAAAGAAGCTGCACGGCCTCAGGGCCAGCCGCGAGGAAGAAGTCATAGGACTGGACAAGCTGGAGCATGGAATTGACTCCAGCTATGCGGGATTCATCATGGCCCCGCAGGTCATGACGGAAGGCGAGGCCGGATCCGCCACCGTGGCATCCCAGGCCGTCCCCGTGGAGAAGGCCGTCCCCGTCACCAAGGCGACATCGCGGCCCGACGCCAAGTTCCACATGGTGACCATCGTCACCCGCCGGAGCAAGTTCGAGGACCTGAAACAGGCGATGAACGAGATAAACGTGACCGGCATGACGGTCACGCACGTCCTGGGATGCGGCCAGCAGCACGGGCAGACGCAGAAATACCGCGGTGTCGAGATGGACATGACGGTGCTTCCCAAGATAAAGGTGGACATAGTGGTGAGCGAGGTTCCCGTGGACCTGCTGGTATCGGCGGCCAAGGAAGCCCTGTACACCGGCAACATAGGCGACGGAAAGATCTTTGTCTACGACGTGAGCAACGTAATCAAGGTCCGCACCGGCGAGGAAGGCTACGAAGCCCTGCAGGACTAAGGGCAGTAAACAGGCGGGGGGCACAGGCTGCCTCCCCGCCCCCGCACGGCCCGTTTTGTCAGCAAAAACCTAGCCCAGCATCTTGTAGCCCGCAGCTTCAATCGCTTCCCGCAGCTTGTCGTCTGCGACTGGCTTGCTGCAACGGATGACGACCTCTCCCTTCTCATGGCTGGCCGCCGCCTCCGTGATTCCGCTGACCTTCTCCAGCGCCTCCTTGACATGCCTGTCGCAGTTGGCGCACATGAGTCCCTCCACCTTCAGAACCCTCTCGGTCACTTCCTTCTTGTTTCCGAATCCGAACATCGTTTTCTCCTTGCCCCTGACGGGCCGCTTCCTATTATACGCTGATTCCGCGTTCCTGTCACGGCCGTTGCGCCGGCGATTGCCGGCATCCGCCCGTATGTCCGCCAGGTTCAGGCGCAGGGCGTTCATGCAGACCGTGAAGCTGGACAGGCTCATCGCCGCCGCCCCGAACATGGGGTTCATCTTAAGTCCGAACGCCCCATACCATACCCCGGCAGCCACGGGGATGAGGATGACGTTGTAGAAGAAAGCCCAGAAGAGATTCTCCCGTATGTTGGCAAGGGCCGCACGGCCCAGGCGGATTGCGGCCACAACATCAGTCAGCGAGCTGCCCATAAGAACTATGTCGGCGGAGCTTACGGCCACGTCCGTCCCCGCCCCTATAGCCATACCCAGGTCGGCGCGGGTCAGGGCAGGGGCATCGTTTATGCCGTCCCCCACCATGGCAACCTTGCCCTCAAGCTGCAGCCGCCTGACAGCCTCCTCCTTGCCGGCGGGAAGAACCCCGGACACAATCTCGTCCACCCCCGCTTCTTTCCCGATGGCACGGGCCGTAAGCCCGTTGTCGCCGGTCAGCATGACCACGCGCAGGCCCAGCGACTTCATGGCCCGGACGGCATCCGCGCTGTCGAGCCGCACCGTGTCGGCGACGGCGAGTATGCCCAGAAGCCGGCCATCCCTGGCAAAAAGCAGGGAAGTCCTGCCCCGGCCGCTCAATGCGTCCGCACGCTCCCGCATCCCGTCAGGAATGCCCGCGCGTTCCGAAACATACGCGAGGCTTCCCCCAACAAGCTCCCTTCCGTCCTGGCCGCGCGCCCGTAGGCCCTTGCCTCCCAAAGCCTCGAAATCCGCCGTCTCCCCGGCCTTCATCCCCCGCCCGGTACAGTAGTCCAGTATGGCATGCGCGAGCGGGTGCTCGCTCTTGGCCTCCAGGTCCAGCGCGGCCTGAAGCAGCTCTTCCTCGCCCGT
>CAMNGY010000259.1 GCA_946538795.1 uncultured Treponema sp. | reverse complement strand
TGAGGAACGGTTTTTTCTACCTGCTCAACGGTGAGGCGCGAAAAATCATGGAGATGAACAATTTCGGTGATCTCGTCGTATACTTCTATAATCCGGAGTTCAGTCCCCGGTCTTCCTACATAGGGCAGAAGGGGGGCAAGGAAACTACCATTAAGGCCGTGGAATATGGCTTCAACGACCTTTCGGCCATCACGGTGGACTCCTCCCAGAAACTGTACGCGGTCGATACTCTTCCGCTTGACAGGCAGGAGCAGGACGAGAGGAAGCAGCTGGTCCTTAGCCAGATAGTTCTGCGCTTTGACGGTAAGGGCAACTACATGGATTACATAGGCCAGCAGGGGCCGGGCGGGACGCCCTTTCCTTATATAAAGGGCATCTATACGAACAATTCGGACGAGCTGGTTGTTGTCTGTTATTTGTCTTCATATTATACAGTGTATTGGTTCTCGGCCTCAGGCTACTTGCTTTATCAGCTTCCTATAGCTAAAGACAGTGTCCCCAACCCTCTCAAGGAAGAGGGTGTGGACTCTTTCTCCAATATAACTGCCATAATACCGGATTACAACAGCAGGACCCTCTACCTGTCCGTGGACTACTACAAGAGCTACATAGACGAGGCCAGTCGCCTGCAGTCAGGTGTTGACTATGACTCATCCCGTGTCTATTCTCTTTCGGTGGAGGACGGGAAATTCGGCGAGCCTTTGGAAATCTTGAGCGACAGCGAGGAGATTACGGAGGGCTTCTCAGGGGACCAGTATAACATTCCGTATGATTTCCTGGGAGTGACGGAAAGCGGCTGGCTCTTTTTCATCGTAAGCACGCAGAAAGGCTTTGATCTGCAGATGATACAGGGTGACGGGCAGAGAATCCTGAGGAGAGAGCTGCCCGTGGATCGCACGAAGCTGCTCTATTATACATTTGATCTGAGCGACAAGGGAATTCTTTCGGCTCTCTTCGTCAGGAACGAAAAGGCTCAGGTCGTGTGGTGGCGTACCGACAGCCTGATTCAGTCGGTCATAAACAAGTAGGGCTGTTTGCGTTGTTACCAGAATGCTTTGCTTGCTTTGTCAAAGCGAGTGGCTGCGCCGGGGCGATTTCCGTGGAGTAACAGGTTTTTTATGGAAGATAATACAATAGAAGGATATGCAGAAGGCGAGGAGCCCCTCCACTTTTACCATCAGCGGGGGGAATTCAGGAAATATTACGATAACGACAAGATGCCCCTGCGGGATCTTGCGGAAGGAAAGAACCTGCCCAAACGGGGGCTTTTCCGGGTTTTGGTCTCCACAAAGTCCAACCGCGCTATTTTCCTGGGGATGGTGATATGTATGGCCCTTGTGTTTGTCCTGAGCTTCCTGGGGGGGAAGTCCAACGAGGGGACGGTGGGCGGCATGTACTGTGAAATGACAGCCTTCTCCTTCCAGGAGCAGCTTCTTGTCAGCGTAGAAGTGCGTCCTTCCTATCTGACTAAGAAGCATCATAAGGGGGATTATGAGCAGAAGTCTTTTTCCGCGAGCTTCCAGGTGACGAACAGCGACGGGCAGGTTTCCGAAGAGTCCGGTCAGGACTTCCTGTATGATTCTGCTGAGGGGGAAAGCCGCTACATCAGGGCTAGTTTCGGCGATTACGATGCGGGCAAAGTGGCTTGCACCCTTGTGCTGGACGGACAGAGCCTCAGGCTTAGCTCGTCAGTCATAAGAAAATAGGATTGTTCCTGGCTTGGGCCGGGTTGCAAGACAGCCGCTCTATCTCTATACAAAATTGTTTTTGTGCATTATAATTGCTAGTAATTTAAAGTATTCAAAGGAGACTTTTGGAGAATGGCACAGTTTTACTTTCTTTCCGTTCTGTTCAACATCATAGTGGGGCTTGTTCTGCTGTACGGTCGTGATCTTACGGTCTATGCTTCTGCCGATGACGGGGATGCCCAGTTCTCGTCAACGTCCACGGATGACTTTGAGATGGGCGAGGATTCCGAAACCGATGATGATGATTTTGGCGATCTTGGCAGTGAGTCTGTTCCGGCCCGCTTGCCGGCTCCAAAATCCTCGCTGGAAAATTTCTCTGTCTTCAACAACCGGGTGTTCAGGCTTGTTACTGGTGTCCTAAGCATGTTCGTTGCTGTCATCAAGCTCCTTTCCCCTATGGACGTGCCTTTTATCGGTGACATACTTCCTGCCATCGCTGGCTTGCTGGGCGGTTTTGCATTCCTTGTGGAGTACTATGAGATTTCATCTGACGGTTCTTCTCTCAACGAAACCGTAGAATCAATATTCATAGACTCCCGCAAGTTCCTTGGGATTATCTGTCTGGCTGTCGGGGTCATCCACTTCCTTATTCCCCGCGTCATCCTGCTTTAGGCTTTGGCTTTAGAAATGAAGGCAACGGAGGACTTGGCGTATACGGAAAGAGCCGTTTCCGTCGCCTGCATAGTCCTGTCTGGAGGCAGGCTGCTCATAGCCCATCGTAATCCTGTCGGACAGATGGGGGGGCGGTGGGAATTCCCCGGTGGCAAGAGGGAACCGGGCGAGGACGATGTCACTGCTGTTGTTCGTGAATTCCGTGAGGAATTCGGGGTGGATGTCAAGGTCGGCCGCAAGATAGCGGAGACGGTTTTTGTCCACAATGGTAAGGACATAGCTCTCCATGCCTACAGGGTGTTCGTTCCGCACGACGGGACCGATATACCTTATTCGTTGAGCGAGCATACTGAATACCGATGGGCCTTCCCGGCCGAGCTGGGAAAACTGCCTTTTGTTGATAGCGACATGAAGCTTTATCCTGCCGTCAGGCAGTATATGGAGGCCGTTGGTGATGAAAGCTAGAAGCTTTGTTTTTATTGTGGCTTTCGTTGCCCTTATGCTTTTTTTCCCTTCGTGCCGCAAGCGTGCAGAGCAGGCCATAGATTTTGGCATACCGGGGGAAGCGCCTCTTGCCTATTTACCCGGCGTAGAATGGGCCGTGATAACGGATCCTGTCGCAGCTTTCCGTGAGGATGCGGGCTTTGAGAACAAGGTTTTGCAGCATGCCAGGAAAGGTGACATTCTGGAAGTAACCGGAAAGAAGATATACAGCGTCAAGGATTCAGACGGCACTGTCAGGACCGTAATGTGGTACGGGTTCGATAAAGGCTGGCTCCTTGAGGATGCCGTGTCAATCTATGAAAACAGGATGAATGCCATGTCTGCGTCCAGGAAACTCCTGGAGCGCTAGGAAATCAGCATAATATAGTCAGAACTACCGAACGGAATACACAGGCGCATCCCGTTCGGTAGAATATCTGCTCTTACTCCGTCGGCCGCTTCTTGAGTGAGGCGCTGTCTATGACCGCCTGGCCCTTGCCGACCTTCTGCTCCATCATGGCGCGTACCTTGAGGGGCAGGCCAAAGAGAGCGATGAAGCCGTCCGCGTCCTTGTGGTCATACAGGTCGCCGGTCGCGAAGCTTGCGATGCTCTCGTTGTAGAGGCTGTAGGGCGAGCCGCTGCCCGCGCCGCGCATCGTGCCCTTGTAGAGCTTGAGCTTGACCCAGCCGGTAACGTTCTCCTCAACCTTGTCCATGAAGGCCATGATGCCCTCCATGAGCCCGGTGAACCACTTGCCGTCGTAAATCAGCTCGGCCTCGCGCAGGGCGATGTGCTGCTTGAAGTGGTAGGTGTCCCTGTCCAGGCACAGGTGGTCAAGCTGCTCGTGGGCGTACAGCAGGATCGTTCCGCCGGGAGTCTCGTAGATGCCGCGGCTCTTCATGCCGACGACGCGGTTTTCCACCAGGTCAACGATGCCGATTCCGTTGCGGCCGCCGATCTTGTTCAGCTCCTCCATGATGGCGAGCG
>CAMNGY010000258.1 GCA_946538795.1 uncultured Treponema sp. | reverse complement strand
TCATCGTGGATCCCGGTCACGTCAAAACCCCGCGCACAAAGAAGACAGCCAAAGGCGAGCTGGTAGAGAACAACAGCGTCCTCAACTGGAACAATGCCGCCCACAACTTCTATTTCCTTCTGGAGCCAAGGATAAACCTCAAGCAGGCAAAATTCTCGGCAACCCTGTTCAACATCCCATATTCCCAGGCCGAAAAGATGTTCTACCTGAACAACTACAATGGCGGGAGCCAGCACCGGAACGAGCAATACATAAACACGAACATCAAAAACTACGTGAACCCATGCGGTATAGACCTCCACGCCTCCACCGACATGTTCAGGCTTGGCGACATGAACTTCACGACGGGAATGCACCTCACTTTCTCCATGGGCGGGCAGACCCTGCAGGACCTCTACCGCGACACCAATGCCGAGACCCCAAAAGATAACAACAACAAGCACTACTGGAACAAGACAGTCTTCGCCACACCTTACGTCAAGGTCCCGGTCCACGGAGGGGAAATCTTCGCCGCGACGACGGTGTCATCCCAGATTTTCAACAAGCAGGACAACTGGCCCAGCGCCATAAACGTCAAGATAGGATTTAAGATAAACTTCTAGCCTGCTACCGGCACGGCCTCCCCCAAAAAAGAACAGCCCCATCGTGGGGCTGTTCATCTTAAGGGAAAGCGACTATGCCAGCTGGCCGACTACAGCTTCAGCGCGGACAGGCGCGCGCAGGCTTCCTCAACATCCCGCCGGTGGCCGAAGCTGGAGAAGCGCAGGTAGCCCTCCCCTGCCGGGCCAAAACCGCTTCCCGGCGTCGTCACTATCTTGCACTCATCCAGAATCTTGTCAAAGATATCCCAGCTCTTGTAGCCGGGGAACATAACCCACAGATACGGACTGTCGCCTGTATAGTAGACCTTCACTCCGGCAGACGCAAAATTCTGCCCGGAAAGGGCCTTCTTCATCAGAGCTGCGTTACCCAGGTAATAATCCACCAAGGACTTGGTTTCCTTCATTCCTTCCTCATCCAGAGCGGCAAGGCCACCACGCTGAGCTATGTTGCTCGCCCCGTTGAAGAGCGTTGTCATGACACGGTTCCAGTCCTGCTTCACGCTGCTACCATCAGCGTACTTCAGGTCAGAGGGAACTACGGACCAGCCCAAACGGACACCGGTGAATCCCGCAAGCTTGGAGAACGAGTTGATTTCTATGGCACACTTCCTCGCCCCTTCTATCTCGTAGATGGTCTTGGGCAGGGAAGAATCCCTGATGAACGAAAAGTAAGCCGAGTCGAATATGATGATACAGCCCTTCTCAAGGGCACAGTCAACGAGCTTTTTCAGCTGCTCCCTGCTGCTTGCGACTCCGGTCGGGTTGTTAGGGGAACAGAAGTATATAAGGGAATTCTCCTTGACCTTCGACAGGTCAGGGAAAAAACCATTCTCAGCAGTGCAAGGCAGGTAAGTCACGCCTTTCCTGCCACCCTTACCGTCATCTTTCCCGGCGGCACCGACAATCACGCTGCCGTCAACATAAACCGGGTAAGCGGGATCCTGAACGGCAATCTCCACGTCCGGGCCAAAGAGCGTCTGGATTCTCGCAATGTCGCATTTAGCACCATCGGATATGAAAACCTCATCCGCAGAGGCCATCCCCTTGTAAAGGACCGAAGCAATCCGCTCCCTGAGCTCGGTCAGCCCCTGCTCATCACCATATCCGGAATAGCCAGCCTCCGTCCCCAATCCTGCCGCATAATCCACCATCGCCTTGGTTATGTGGCTGGTCAAAGGCTCCGTCGTATTGCCTATGCCAAGGCTTATGATCTTCGCTTCAGGGTGTTTCTCCTGATAGGCTTTCCGTCTTTTGGCCACCTCAGGAAAAAGGTAGCCGGCCGTAAGGTTCTCAAAACCTTTGTTACGTGAAACCATTATATCGTATCCTCCAGAGAATATCCAATTCCTCGCGCCGTCCGTATGCGCGTCTTAGCTCCCAAATCCTCTATCTTCTTTCTTAAGAACGAGATATAAACCTCAACATTGTTGTAGACAGCATTGCTGTCAGTACCCCAGATTTTCTCTATGATGCTCTCCTTCTTTATGACTTGGTGAGGATAGTCAAAAAGGAATTCTATGATCTGAAGTTCCTTCAAGGAAAGCTTCATCGCCCCTCCCTTGACCTTCTGCAACTCGCAATTGTCCTTGTCCAAGACCAGATCACCAAGAGTTACAACATTCTTCTTGATGTCCCCCTTGCGGCGTGTCACAGCCCGTATGCGGGCGAGGAGCACATCCTGGTCAAAAGGTTTCACAACGTAGTCATCGGCACCAGCATCCAGGCACCTGACAATATCCCCCGAACCATCCTTGCAGGAAAGCACTATAACGGGAGTACTGATTGTGCCGGACCGGAGTGACTTAAGCAAAGACATCCCGTCCTTGACATGGAGATCCATATCCAAAACTATACCGTCATAGGAACCCTTTTTGAGATATTTCGAGGCATCAGAATTCGTGTAAACGGCATCCACCCCAAACCGGTTTCGCCCCAAAAGCTCCACCAGGCTCTGGGAAAGCTGAACATCGTCTTCAACAAGAAGCAGTCTCATACCTTAAATAATAAAGCATAAGCACGGTTTTTGTCTTTTGAAAAGAGGTGATATTACAAAAGATTATAAGATTCGTGACAGCTCTCAAGCTATCCGGAAAAGCTGCTCTATGTAGGGCTGGCGAACAACCATGACGGAACAGTGCGCGCTTCCGATTATCTCACTGTCCTGCATGCTTACGACATCGTGTTTCAGGGTCGAAAGCTGGATAGAGGAATCCGCCCCGCCCAAAAGTATAAGATCAGCCTTGAATTCATCGGCCGCGGCGATTATCTCGGACCAGACAGCCCCTTTGCGAAGCTCCGTCTCAAGCTTGACGCCCTTGGATTTAGCCAGCCCGACCGCAAAATCCAAGTTCCTGTTTCCGTCAGACTCAAGACTTCCCGCGAAAGACTGCCCCTCCTCCTCCACCAGGAAATTCGTGAGCATCAGCTGCCGTATGGTCGCTATATCAACGACATATATGACCTTGACGCGACATTTATAACATTTGGCCATGAGGATAGCATACATCACCGCATGCAGAGAAGATTTTGAGCCGTTATAGGCGACCACGACCTTCTGAAAAAGAGATTTTATCATGTATTCCCCTGCCTTCCCTTCAAGGCTTTCAGCACGAAAACATTGTCCCTTTCCCTTTCCTCAAGGACATCCTCTATATATTTGACGGTCTCCTTGTCCTGAGGGATAACCATCTTGTCAAGCGCATTGACCCTACGCTGAGTCTTCTTGACCTCCATCGCAAGCCTCCAGACAATCGTCCGTATGCTGGCAAGGCGCGTCAATATGGTCAGAAGCTCAAAAAAGTCCGACATGACCTCATCGCTGTCAGGAAAGGTCCCCAAGAAAGAATAGAACAGCTCCTTCTTAGGGAGGGCAACCTCTATCGTTGTGAAGCCCATACCACCTATCACAACAGGCTTCTGGTTCAGGGTGTACTCATAGCTTACGCTGTGGGCAATCCGTTCCACCCGGTCGCCTCCCACGATCATGAGCATACGCTTCAAGGCAGGATATGCCTTTTCAATACACTTATCGACGGATTTCTCCAGCAGCTTGACCTGCTCCAGCATCCGCATCAGCTCCATGACGAGAATTTCCCTCTTCTGTTCCAGAAGGTCATAGCCCTGGGTGCTGACCGCCAGCTGCTCTTTCAAGGCAAGGAGATTCGATTTCGTGGGAGCAATGTTAAGCTTGTTCGCCATTAAGCTGAGGCTCCCTCCTCTGTCTTGGGCATGTACTTCTCAATGAA
>CAMNGY010000257.1 GCA_946538795.1 uncultured Treponema sp. | reverse complement strand
CGGCCGGACCAGATCTGGAAATGGAACAGGGTTTCCCCGCCGATGGTATCGACCATGCCCAGCACCTGGCCGAGCTTGACTTTGTCTCCTACCTTGACGGACACCGTTCCGAGCTTGCAATAGAAGGTGAAGTAGCTGCCGTGCTGCACAAGGACACAGTGATTGTAGCCAGGCATGACCACTATCTGCTTGACCACCCCTCCGAAAACGGCCTTGACTGAAGTATTCGGACTTACTGCGAGGGTTACCCCGTTGTTATACGGAAGCTTCACGTTCTTGAACACCGGATGGTAATTCTGGCCGAAATGCTCTGTGACGGGGCCGTCAGCAGGCCAGGGCAGTTTGCCCTTGTTGGCCTCGAATTCCCCTGCGAGCTTATAATCTATTTCGGTTTTCGGCTTCGACGCCGTTGCCGTTCCCTTCTTGCCCTTCGCAGGAGCGGGAGCGGCCGTAGCCTCCGCAATGATCCTGGCAATCTCTTTGTTGAGGGCCTCGACCTGACGGCGTTTTTCGGCTATCTGCTTCTCATATTTTTTCTTGTCCCTGTTCAGCTGGTTCACTATCACCCTGGAATCCTTCTCGTCGCTCTGGAGCTGGTTCATCAAGGCAAGGTTCCTGTTCCTCTCGGTAACGGCCTTCTGCCGAAGCTCTTCAAGGGCGGCCGATTCCTCATCAAGCTTAGCCCTGGTTTCCTTGATCTTCTCCGCCTGACGGTTCATTTCCGAAGAGATGTTTTTCAGATATCCGTACCTCCTGATAGCCTGGCCTACATTGTCGCTGGCAAGTATGTACATGTACCAGATCCTCGAGTCCCTGTTCTTGTACGCGCTTCGCACGAGACGGGAATAATAAAGGGTAAGGGTATCGAGACGGGCCTGTATCCTCTCTATTTCCTGACGTTTTGCTGAAATCTTCGAATTAAGGTCGGCAACTTCTTTGTTGCCCTGGTTCACGAGTTCCCTGCGGTTGGAAATCTTTTTCCGGATCAGGCTGAGGTCCGAGAGAGCCGCCGAGCTCTTTTTGGCGTTGTCCCTCAGCTGCCTGTCCAGGATCTTTATCTCATTTTCCAGACGGCTGCGCCTCTGCTCCTGGGTCTTGGTATTCTGCGACATGGCCAGGGGACAACTGCAGGCAAGCAGGGCAAAGGCAACGACATATCCGTGAAACAATCTCATTTCCCTTCCTTTTCCTTGTCCTGGGCCATCTTCGAATACACCTTGGCGAGATCCGTCTCCCCAAGGGCCTCGAGCACGATGGAATAGTGCTTGAGGACCACGGAGCTTTCCTTTCCTCCATATAGCATGGCATGCTTGAAAAGCGGTTTTGCTTCAGCATCCTTTCCCATCAGGTGCAGGATCCACGCATAGGTATCCAGATATGTGGGATTGTCGGGCTCCTTCTCTACCGTCCTCCGGCTCATCTGCGCCGCTTTCTTGAGGCTCTTGCCCTGCAGGCTCAGGTAATAGGCATAATTGTTCAGGACAGGAGCATAGTCCGGATTGAGTTTCAGCACCGCTTCATAACATTTGGACGCGCTCTTGTCGTCCCCGAGTTCATGATACATGTCTCCCATCGTGGACATGGCGGGAATGGTCCTGGACGTGTCCGCACCTGCGATCTCCATTATCTGCCTGCAGCCTTCCAGGATCCCCTTGTAGTCTTTCTTCTGGTAAAGGGCCACGTTCTTCATGTCGATGAACGCCGTCTCTCCGGGGAATGCGGCGCAGGCGCTGTCGCACACGGCGGCCATCGCATCCCAGTCCTTTTCATAATTCAGGAGTTCCACGTATCCTGCGGCTGCACCCTTGCTTCCCGGATGGTCGAGCATGTTCTTCCTCATGGCATGACGGGCCCTGGCATTCCTCCCAGTACGGAAATAGTACACCCCGGCAGACTGGAGGATAATGCTGTCGGAAGGATGGAGGAGGAGGCAGTCCTCAACCAGGGCATCCATGCGGCTCCTGTTCTTCTGGATGAAAACGGGATCCATGTGCTGGAGGGCGGAGGAAAGGTACTGGCCCTTGGACGCGGCGGGCACGGTTTCTGAGCCGAAGAAGTCCTTCAGGACTCCGAAATATCCATTGTCATCCCTTCGCATCCTGAAGACTTCCGCCTTTCCGAGTAGGGCGGGCGTGAAGTCGCTTTCCAGAAGAAGGGCTTCGTCATAGTAGGCTATCGCCGACGTGTCCCTGTACTGGGAAATCTCATGGTCGGCCAGCATCGTAAGGACACGGGGAGAGGAAAACTCCTTGTCATAATCCTTGAGGGCGGCAACCGCCTCCTCTTCTCTTCCGAGACCCCTGAGTATGTCATATCTTGTGACCGCTATGGTTTCGCTCTTACCAGAGGATGCCTCTATCTGGTCCATGGCGGAAAGGACCTTCTCGTAATCTTTCTGATAAAGATAAAGGTTGACCAGGGAATACCAGGCGTCGCTCTTGCGCGGGAAATCCCTCAGTATATCTTCATAAGTGCTGACTGTGAGGTCCGTCTCTCCGGCGGCGGAATAGGCGTATGCCAGGCGTTCACGGTACCAGTAATTGGTTGAATCCAGGGCAACGGCTTTGCGGAGGTATTCCGCCGCCTTTCCGAATTGCCTCATAGAAAGGGAGTTGATGCCTGCATAGTACCAGTAGGCATCCTCTTCCGGGTACCTTTCAGTAAGCGCCGAGAGCTTTGCCGAAGCTTCCTTCGTCCTGCCGTCGTTGATATCCTGGACAGCATCAATGAAAAGGTCGTTGCGGGCCCGGCCCCGCTGTCCGGAAGCCGTGCCCTGCGCCGCTGCATTCCATGAAACCAACAGCAGAAATGCAAGGAAACCCGTTATGTGTCTGCAAAAATCCATATACAGATCAGATTCCTTACAAAAATAGTACAAATCACGAAATTTTGACGAAATTTGCGTAGACGGTTTGAATTATCGGAGTGCCAATGCAACGTTTCGACAAAAAACAGCATCTTAACACTCGTAGGGATTTGAAAAACCAGCCCGGTGAAATGGAAGAGGGTTCCAAATCGGGGCTGAGTGACCTTATTGAGGCGTGCAAACGCTCCGAAAGGTCAGCCCAGCGAAGATTGTACGACTTTCTTTCCCCGAAAATGTTTCCGCTGTGCCTCAGGTATATGGGAGACAGGGATTCGGCAGAGGACATCCTCCAGGAGGGGTTTGTGACTCTATTCACCAAACTGGACAGCTTCACGGGGGAAGGTTCCTTCGAAGGCTGGGCCCGGAAGATCTTTGTCAATACTGCACTCATGTCCCTTCGAAGGACGGACGCCCTGAAACTTTCCGACGACCTTGAAACGGCCTGGGGAGTAAGCAGCGAAAACGAAAGCGCCGTCCAGACGATGGGATACAAGGAACTCATGGGGCTGATTTCACAGCTTCCGGCGGGTTTCCGAACCGTCTTCAACATGTATGTAATTGAAGGTTACTCACATAAAGAGATAGCTGGAATGTTGGGAATCTCGGAAGCCACCTCCCGGTCGCAGCTCCAGAGGGCCAGGATGATGCTGCAGAAGAAGATAAAGGGAAGTTAAGATGACAGAAGACAGGTTCAACGATTTCGACCTTGAAGTGAGGTCGCTTATGGAAAACGCACGGGAGGAAGTCCCTTCCCGCGTGTGGGATTCCATATCCGGCTCTCTTGACAGGATTGAGACCCGCAGGAAAACGGTTTCCCTGTGGTGGAAGCGCACGGCGGCAGGAATCGCCGCAGCCGCCGCCATAGCCGCTGGCGTCTTCTTCACCGGCACTCCGCACAATTCTAACATTCAACATATTACCGAGGGGAAAACCATCGCAGAGACTGTGCAGGACCCTCAAAACAACACAGTTCAGCAAGAAAAACCTTTCCGGGTTGTCGAGGCTCCGAG
>CAMNGY010000256.1 GCA_946538795.1 uncultured Treponema sp. | reverse complement strand
CCAGGCATTCAACAGCTACTTCATGCAGCATCCAGACAATACGTTCGACTCCAAAGGCCGCCTGATCGATTCGTCAATCATTCCCGATGACTGTGAGGTTTTCGGTTACTACACGACCGATGAGTACGGGCTGGATCAGAGGATCGGTTATCTCGCCGTAAAAAAAGAGATTATCTTGGACGGAAAGCACATCAAGTCAGCTCGCGTGGGAACCGAGGAACTGACAAACAGGCCATCCGTAAACTTTACCCTTGACGGTGACGGAACGGCTATTTTCGGGACCTTCACGAGTGCAAACGTCGGGAAAAGCCTTGCCATAGTGAGCGACAACCGCATAAAAAGCAATGCGACGATTCAGAGTGCCATTACCGGTGGACAGGTGGCCATTACGGGATTCGGGCTTGAAGAGGCGAACAACTTGGAAAAAGTCCTTCAGACGGCATGGCTTGACGTTCCTCTCACAGTGGAAAGCCAGCAGGTAATCGGAGCCTCACTCGGAGACCTGTCTATCAGGCAGGGACTTACCGCCATTGCGGTCGGTCTTGCACTCATCATGATATTCATGCTGATTTGGTACAAGGGTGCGGGAATCAATGCTTGCGTTGCTCAGGTTCTGAACCTCTACATCATGTTCAGCATCCTCAGCGCATTCAACTTGACGATAACGCTGCCAACCATAGCCGGTATGATTCTGACAATCGGTATGGCAGTCGATGCGAACGTAATAATATTTGAGCGCATTAAGGAAGAGCGCAGATTGGGCAAGGATCGGGCATCCTCAATCGCAGTTGGATTCGACAATGCTTTCTGGGCCATTATGGATTCCAATATTACGACTTTTATAGCCGCACTCTTCATGTCCCAGCTTGGAACTGGTTCAATACAGGGATTTGCAGTAAGCCTTGCCATCGGAGTTGTATCCACAGTGTTCACTGCTCTCGTAGTGTCCCGTCTGATGTTTGACTTCGGGACCCAGGCTTTGCACAGGGAGAACATCAGCATCAGCTGGAGGTTGAAGTAATGAAAAAGAACTATACATTCAGCAAGGCCTTCCTGCCCTGCTATATTTTCAGCGCCCTGCTGATTACGGCAGGCATTGTAAGCATCGCTACGAGGAAAATCAACCTCGGTCTGGACTTTCAGCCCGGTCTCATCGAAGAAGTCCGCATCGCAAAACCCGCCATGCAGGTAACCTACAGCGGTGCGGCAACGGTCAGCCTTGACGCTTCCAACACGGGTGTGGACGTCATCATCAGCGGTCTCGGCGCCGAGAACGAGACAAGGACCTTTACCTACGGGCAGAACCCGACCATCAGCTCCCTCTGCGCAGCACTGAACAGCATTGACGGCATCAGCGCAAAGGTCCTTTCCGCCGGAGACGCAGACAGCTACGGCATCTTCACGAACAATGCGGAAACTTCCCGCCTGTCAAGCGACAAGGCATTCATGCTCTACGTTTCAAGTTCCCAGACGGACACCTCCATCGACGAGCTCCGTTCCGTCCTTGCGGGACAGGACGTTCAGCTGAAGGAACTCGGTACGAGCGAGAACCGCAGCTACCAGATCCGCGCAAAGATAACGGATGACGAGAGCTCTTCACAGAGCCTGCAGGACGGAGTTCTTTCTGCCCTGCAGTCAAAATACGGCAAAGACGACGTTGCAATCGTCAAGACGGACTTCGTCGGTTCAAGCTTTTCCGGTTCGCTGGTCTTCAAGTCCATCCTGCTGACCATCGTGACGGTATTCCTCATCTGGCTCTATGCAACGATCCGCTTCCACTGGGATTTCGCCCTCGGTGCAGTCATTGCCCTCGTGCATGACTGTCTGATCATGTTTGCATTCATCAGCTTCCTCCAGATCGAGTTCTCCACGACAACGCTTGCGGCTGTTTTGACCATCTTCGGTTACTCAATCAACGCAACGGTCGTCATTCTGGACCGCGTGCGCGAGAACATGAAGAGCGTCAACACGAAAGTCTTTGACGATATCCTGAACAAGTCGCTGAACGATACCCTGACCCGTTCAATCATCACAACGGTGACAACTCTGTTTGCGTCAATCTCCTTGCTCGTGTTCACGACGGGAAGCATCCACGACTTCGCCATCGCGCTGACAATCGGATTGATTTCCGGCTGTTACTCTTCCATCTTCATCTCTTCGGGATTCATTTCCTTCATGAGGCGCAAGTGGGTTCCCGGTGCCGATGCAAAGCGCATCCGCCCCAGAATGTCAGCAGAGTCAAGCCTCAGTAATTAAAGGATACGATACGGCGCCCGCCCGCAAGGGACGGGGCAAAAAAAAGGGAAGCCTTCCGGCTTCCCTTTTTTATTTTCCAGATACTGTTTTACTGAAGCGATTGCGGAACCTGCCCGGCTCCTACTCCGTTTTCTTCTTTGCGGGGCGGCCACGCTTCTTCGCTTTCGTCTCCGTTTCAGCAGCGGCAGCCTTCGCCTTACGGGTTGTTGTAGAGCGGCTGCCGGTCCGCCGCTTCGGCTTTTCTTCTGCGACGGCACCTGAAGCTTCTGCCCTTGTACCGTCACCGTCCGTTTTCTCTTCAGTCGACTCAACAGTCATTTCGCCTGACGGCTCAACAGATATTTCGCCTGACGGCTCAACAGATATTTCGCCTGACGGCTCAACAGGTATATAGGGCTCCTCCGGCGCAAGCACCGAAGCAAGGGCACTTGCATTCACGTAACGCTCATTCTCAGCCTTCTTGCCCGCCTCTGCCTCAAGCTCGGCACAGTGGCTTTCGGCCTTGATAATTTCCTCGAACTCCTTTTTATCCATGCTCTCCTTTTCGAGCAGACGCTTGGCAATGTACTCAAGCAGGTTCCGGTGTTTTTCCAGCAGGGTCAGGACGTGGGAATAACGCTCTTCCATCAGGCGGGCAATCTCCTCGTCGATGTACTTCTGCGTTTCCTCGCTGTACTCGCGGACCAGTTCCGGTTCCTGCGGTCCCAGATAGCCACGGCCGCTCTTGCCGAGGGTCATGTTCCTGAACTTATCGCTCATGCCGTAGTCGGTAATCATGCTCTTGATGATACCCGTTGCCCGGGAGATATCGTTGCTCGCCCCGGTACTGATTTCACCAAAGACAATCTGCTCGGCGGCACGGCCTCCCAGCATCACGTCAACCTGCCCGATAAGCTCCGAGCGGCTGTAGAGGAACTGCTCGTCCTCGCTCCGCTGCAGGGTATAGCCCAAAGCACCCATCCCGCGGGGGATTATCGTAATCTTATGCACCGGATCGCTTCCCGGCGTAAAGGCCGCAACGAGGGCGTGACCCGTCTCGTGATAGGCAACGATATGGCGCTCCTTTTCCTTGATGACCCGGCTCTTTTTCTGCAGGCCGACAAGGGTCTTTTCGATCGCTTCGTCAAAGTCAGCGGGCGTCACGACCTTGCGGCCGTTGCGGACGGCAAGCAGGGCAGCTTCGTTGACGATATTTGCCAGGTCAGCACCGCTCATGCCGCTCGTTGCATGGGCCAGCGCATCAAAGTCAACGGACTCATCCACCTTGACGTTCTTGGCATGAATGCGCAGGATTGCCTCACGCCCCTTTACGTCGGGCTTGTCGACGACAACCTGCCGGTCAAAGCGTCCCGGCCGCAGCAGGGCCGCATCAAGGACATCAGGCCGGTTCGTCGCACCCAGGACGATAAGGCCCTTCTCGTTGTCAAAACCGTCCATCTCGACGAGCAGCTGGTTGAGCGTCTGCTCCCGCTCATCGTTGCCGCCCAGATTGTTCACGCGGCTCTTACCGATTGCATCCAGCTCATCTATGAAGATGATGCAGGGCGCCTTCTCGCGCGCCGTGCGGAAGAGGTCGCGGACGCGGCTTGCACCGACGCCGACGAACATCTCTACGAAATCGGA
>CAMNGY010000255.1 GCA_946538795.1 uncultured Treponema sp. | reverse complement strand
AATTCGCAAAGTTTGCGATTGTCCTTTTTTTGGCAAATCTTTTCTATAAGCAGAGGAAGGAGGACCGGAGGGATTTCTACTATCCGCTGGCGGGCTTGTTCGTCTTTGTCGCGATTATTTTCTTGCAGAGGGATTTTTCCACAGGTGTCTTCATATTCCTGGTAGGATGCGTGATGTTCTTTGTCTGCGGGGCCAGGATGACCTGGTTCCTGCCTCTTCTTCTCCTGGCCATTCCGGCTATAGCCCTCATGGTCAGCATAGAGCCATACCGTCTGAACCGGGTCATTGCCTTCCTTCATCCCGAGGAATTCGCCATGACAAGCGGATACCAGGAGATGGCCTCAAAGCGGGCCATAACCGCCGGCGGTTTCTGGGGTAACGGTGTGGGAGAGGGACTGGTCGAAGTCTTCAAGATACCTGAGCTGCAAACGGACTATGTGTTTGCCTGCTGGGCAGATTCTATGGGGCTTTTGGGGGTGACGGCCTATTTCATCCTTCTTCTGGTCTTTGCCTGGCGCGGGATCCTGATTGCCCTGAACTGCGGTAACGCTTTTGCGGCCTATGCGGCGTTCGGCTGCGTCTGCATGGTGGCCCTGCAGTCCCTTTTGAACTGTGCCGTTGTGTGCGGGGCGGCCCCTACGACCGGTGTGCCCCTTCCGTTCTTTTCGTCCGGAGGGTCGTCGCTTGTGGCCAGCTTCTGTATGTGTGGTTTTGTGATAAATGCCTCCCATACACCTCCCGATGATGATTATGGGGGCGTGCGGATCCTGGATATCTAGATCTTTCTTTTGTGTGCGAGGGGAAAATATAAAAAAATGAGCGGAATGGTAAGTGTGAAAAGTGATTTTAGGAGCATGGATTTCCTATTGAAATCGTCCTCTTCGGGTGGCCCTGCCTTTGATGCTGCCGCGGAAGGAAAGAAGAGGGATCCCAGGATAACGATAGCGAAGGTTGTCGTCCTTGTCCTGATTGCCCTTCTGGCCCTGGAGGCTGTCTTTTACACGATGGTGATTCCCTGCCTTGCACCGGTCAAGGTTGAATTTTCAGGCCTGAAGACCATGGATTCCCGTCTCCTCATGGAGAAACTGGAGGGGATGGGGACTGTAACATGGATAGAGTTCGATTCTGGCAGGGCAGTGGATGCGCTCAGCTCTTTTTCCTGCATAGAAAGCGTCAGCGTTGATAAGGTTTTCCCGGACAAGGTTTTGATAAGCATAAAGGAGCGGCAGCCTGTCGCCAAGACGATTATAAACGTAAATGGCCGTTCCACAACTGTTCAAATATCGGAAAATGGTGTATTGTTCAAGAATACGGCATCAGTTTCCTCTGATTCTAACATTCCTCTCGTGTCAGGTCTTCCCGTCGAGGGGATGCAGCTGGGAATGCGGTTCCCGTCGAAGTTCAGGCCTCTTATGGCCCAGATAGCTTCAATAGGCAGCCTGCCCCAGAAGTATTTTTCGGCTATATCCGAAATTCAGGTGCTTCAGAAGGAGTACGGGAACTACGAGTTGGTCCTGTACCCCGTCCAGAACCAGAGCCACAACCATATCAGGGTTCTGGCAGACCGCTCCCTTAATGAGGATGCCTTGAAGCGCATGTTGGTCATACTTGATGTCGTGAACTCTATTGAGCTGAGGGTCAGTGAGATAGACCTGCGCTACGGGTCCATCTCCTATAAGGCCGAGACTCAGGCTTCTTTGGCCCGCTAGGGAGGATTTCTTGAGCAGCATTGACTTGAGCAGCATTGTCGTTGGGCTGGATATAGGTACTACTTTCATAAAGGCCGTCATTGGTGAGCTGGACAAGGATGACAAGCTTTCGATCATCGGCTATGCGAAGAAACCGTCACAAGGGCTTCGTAACGGTGTGATAGTGAACATAGATGCGGCCGTTGCTGCCATAAACGCTACCGTTGATGCCGCCGAGCAGATTGCGGGCGTTGACGTTGATTCCGTTTTCACGGCCATCGGTGGTTCCCAGGTGGAAAGCCTGAATTCAGAGGGCGACACAGTGGTGGACGACAGGAGCGACCGTTACAGGACTCTTGAGATTACCGAAGAAGCGAAGGTCAGGGCCATAGGGGCTTCCACTGCCATAAGCATCCCGATGGACAAGAAGATGCTCCATTGCATCCCTCAGGAATACTTTGTGGATGACCTGCCCGGCGTCAAGGATCCTCTGGGCATGATGGGCAAGCGGCTCAAGGTGAAAGTGCACATCATCCTGGCCAACGAGACAGCATGGAATAACTTGGAGCAGTGTATCATCAGGGCCGGTTACGAGTGCAACGGGACCCGGTCCAAGACGCTGGTGGCCGCCATGGCAACCATACATGAGGATGAGATGGACCTGGGGTCCATCCTGATAGACTTGGGAGGCGGCACGACCGATGTCATGGTCGTGAACAAAGGCGCCCCTGTGTTCATGGCGTCTATCCCTGTCGGTGGCAACCTCGTGACGAACGACATTGCCGTCGTGAAGGGCATACCTGTTTCCGCCGCGGAAAAGATAAAGGTTGAGAGCGGATGCTGTTGGATAAACGGCAGCGAGGAGTCGGAGACGGTCATAATACCCGGAGTGGGCGGAAGGCCGCCGGAGGAAACGACCCAATATGAGCTGTGCGAGATAATTCAGCCCCGCGTTGACGAGATTTTCTCTATGGTCAAGGCCGAGATTGTCCATCATGCCAACCTGACGCAGCTGAACGGCAGCATCATCCTGACCGGCGGGGGCGCTAAGATGGCTGGAATCGTGGAGCTGGCCCAGAGTGTCTGGGGGACCACGTCGGTAAGGATAGGGGAGGTTTCCGACCTTGGCGGCTTGGACAAGGGCTATAGGGACCCTGATTTTGCGACGGCCGTGGGCCTGGTTGACAGCAACAGGTCTTTCCGGGCGAATTCAAAGTCAAAGAAAAAAAATGCTCAAGTTTCTGAAAAAGGCGAGAATTTGTTCAAAAAAATATGGAATAATTTGTTCTAATGGTATATGATGAGATACATCTATAAAGAAGAACAAAAAGGATGCCTGCTTTTGGGAAGGGGATAAATCTGAAGGCGTGGTGAAAGTGGGTTGGGAGGAAAGTATGATAGAGCTGTCCGTGCTGAACGAGGGGAACTCTGATATTTCGACGGTAAATCCTACCGTAATCAAGATAATAGGTTGTGGTGGCGGAGGATCCAATGCCGTGAACCGGATGATTGATGCCGGTGTGAATGACGTTGAGTTCGTTGTCATGAATACTGACCTCCAGGCTCTTGGTGTTTCAAAGGCTCAGAAGCGGCTGGCGATAGGGCAGAAGCTGACCGGCGGCCTTGGTGCGGGAGGGGATCCTTCCGTAGGTGAGAGCGCGGCAAAAGAGGACACTGATAGCATCAGCAATATCGTTCAGGGTGCGGATATGGTCGTCATAACCGCCGGTATGGGGGGCGGTACCGGGACAGGCTCTGCTCCGGTTGTCGCGGAGATTGCCAAGGAGGCGGGTGCGCTGACCATAGCCGTCGTGACCACTCCGTTTGGCTTTGAGGGGCCGGTAAGGATGCGCAATGCCCAGGAGGGCCTGAAGAAACTGCGCAGCAACGTGGACAGCCTTATAGTCGTTCCCAACCAGCAAATAATGAAGATTGTTGACAAGAAGCTGAACTTCAAGCAGGCGTTTCGCCTTGCGGACAACGTCCTGTGCCAGGGTGTGCAGGGCATATCCGAGATTATAACGCTTCCTGGTGAGATAAACGTTGACTTTGCGGACGTGAAGTCCGTCATGCAGGGGCAGGGGGATGCCATCCTTGGCGTGGGCTTCGGCGATGGTGAGAACAGGGCCGTAGATGCCGCCCAGGCTGCCATTTCCAATCCGCTGCTTGAGGACTGCCAGATTGACGGGGCC
>CAMNGY010000254.1 GCA_946538795.1 uncultured Treponema sp. | reverse complement strand
CCTCGGCCCTGCTCTACAGCGACCAGATACGTTTTGAGAGCGACTTATCGCTTGCCAGGAACATAGACCTTGAGCTGAAGAAAACCGACAGCGACGAAAAACAGGTTTTTCTTTACGGCCGCTTCACCCCATCTTATCCGGATGGCTTTGTATACGGAGAGGACATAGGCAAGTCCATGTTCAACGCGGACAGCCGGCACGACATAGTAGACTCGACACGCCGGGGAGTCGGTTTTATGAGGGCCGTGGGTTTCATTTATGACCCCGTGCATGAAGACACAGAAAACCTTCTGGAAGCCCGCAGGCACGCGGAATCCATGCCCTGCTATCCGAACGAGGGCTACGTGGAGGAATTCAAGAACATCCTGATCGTAAAGCTCAGCGAGGAGGAGCAGCCGTAATCAGTGTCTATGCAAATACAGTAAAAAGCTTTATAATCCCGGCATGGACACAGACACCAGGAAATTGGACAAGTGGGCTCAGCTCCTGCTGGACACAAGCAAAAGGAACAACCTCATCAACTTCAAGGATTCCAAGAGCTCCACACTGGAAATAGTCAGCCCGGAAGCAGCCCTGCTTTTCGGAAAGTGCGACAGCACCGTAAGCTTTGAGGTAGTCGGGCCAAAAGAAAAAGAAGAGAAAAACCTCGACGATCCCCTTCTCCCGCAGGCTGCCTCCGACTACATGGAAAAAGAAGAGTACATGGCCCGCTACGGGAACCTGGTGAAAAAGCCCGGCCAAGTGCTGGTCTGGGGCAGAGTCAGCGATCCCTTGGCAGTCATGAAGCTTCTGGACAAGAAGGCCCGCAGCGCGTTGGACGAAACCGGCGTGAACGTGAGCTACCTGGCGTTCGGCTTCGTCCGCTGGAAAGAGCAGAAAGAAGGCGCTCCCTTCTTCCTGGCCCCCCTCCTGCTTGTTCCCGTATCATTCGAAAGCAAAGGAGCCACCAGCCCCTGGCAGATCCGGCTGACCGGCGACGACATAGTCATAAACCCCACGCTGGGCTGTATCATGCAGGCGGAATACACCTTGTCCCTTCCGGACTACGCAGAGGAAGAAAGCCTGTCGGACTACCTGTCCAAAGTGGGCGGCCTGGTGCAGCCCCTTGGCTGGAGCGTAAGCGGGGAATGCAAGCTGGGCATATTCTCCTTCCTTAAGATGAACATGTACCGCGACATGAAGGACAACGCCGCCCAAATCCTACAGAACGGGAATGTGCGCATACTCCTGGGCGAAAAAAATGAGGTCAGTTTAGCACCAGAACAATCCCAGGAAACTGACAGGAAGCAGATCACGGACCTGCACACTGTGGTTGACGCGGACTCAAGCCAGCTTGCCGCCATAAGCATGGCAAGGAGCGGGAAAAGCTTTGTCCTTCAGGGGCCACCTGGCACCGGCAAGAGCCAGACCATAACCAACATCATAGCGGACAGCATATATAATGGTAAGAAAGTTCTCTTCGTGTCCGAAAAGCTCGCCGCGCTCAACGTCGTCTACGACAAGCTCAAAGCTGCGGGACTATCAGACTTTTGTCTGGAACTTCACAGCCACAAATCCAATAAGAAGGCGGTCATAGACGAGCTGTGCCGCACCCTCCGCGCGGACCGTTACCGCCTGTCCTCCCGCGCCGACAGGGAGACCGAAGCCCGTAACGCCGCCCAAAAGCAACTGGATTCCTATGCCGGCAGGCTGCACCAGAAGGCCGGAAACATGGACTGCAGCGTATACGAGCTGTACGAGGCCCTTGCGGGCGTAGGCACGGCACCGGACGTTCCCTACGTCATTCCCGGCATAGACGGCAAGGACACGGGCTACATCTCCGGAATGTGCTCCCTGCTGGACCAGTATGCGGACTACACGCAGACAGTCGGCACGGACTACACCCAGAACGCATGGTACGGCTACGAGAAGGAAAGCATTTCCTACGAGGAAAAGCTCTCCTTGCAAACCGCCCTCTCCACGCTCCTGGAGAAGCTCAAGGAGCTGATTCCGCTAAGCGCTGACATATCAAATACCTACGGCCTGCGATTTGACAGCCTGACCGACTGCCAGAACTGGGAGGAGGCTTTTGCCCTGCTTGCCCGGTCGGACACAGTGACCTCCGGCCTCCTGCAGAAGAAATGCTTTGACAGCGCTTTGGCCCTGGCCAACCAGGCAAGGCAGCTCGCGGAAACCCACAGGACACTGCAAGACTCGCTGGAAGCGGACTTCGAGCCGGGCATCTTCAAAAAAGACGGCAGGAACTGGAACAACAAGCTCAAAAAACAGTTCTCTTCCTTTTTTTCCCGCATCTTCAGCAAAGAGTACCGGGCCATACTGACCGAGCTGCGGCTGGAAAGCAGGAGCGGCAAAAAGCTCAGCTACGAGGAGGCTGTAAAACTGACAGGCCATCTCAGGGACTACCAGCAGGCAGAGGAAGACTTCGGAAGCCTGAACACGCAGCTGAAAAACTTGCTCGGTCCTGCCTACCGGGGCATCACCTCCGACTGGCCCCATATCCTGGAGGATTTGGACAAACTGGCCGGACTATACAAGCGGGGCATGGACTTCGCCTTCCTGCCGGACATGGGAGAGGCTTCCTTCTGTAATGACAAGCCTTCGTTCGCATCATACGCCCAGAAGCTTGCCGCCCTGCGCTCCGCATACGCAGGCAGCGCAGCCCTGCTCGCGTCCAGTTTCACAGCAAGCATACTCGATGTGGCCCGCGGGAAGCTTCCCGCCCTGGCGGAAAAATTCGAAAACTGCCTTGCCGACATAGGCAAGATAGACAATTGGGTCAGCTTCATGCGCCTGATTCACGAAATAGAACGGAAGGAAAGCCTGGGCTACATATCCATGGCGATCGCGCAGAAAATTCCCGCCGGCTCCATAAGTTCCGCATACCGCAAAGCGGCCTACACCCAACTACTGCATGCAATAATAGGAAAGACGCCTGAGCTGGCGGCTTTTACCCGTGTCTCGCAGGACAAGGCCGTATCCGTCTTTGCCGAAAAGGACAAACTTCAGTTTGAGATAAACAAAGTACAGATACAGGAAAAAATCTCTTCTTTGCGCCCGTCCCTGGACATGCTCACCCCTGGAAGCCCCGTTTCGGTGCTGCTCCGCGAGGGCGAGAAAAAACGCAAGCAGAAAAGCATACGCGCTCTCATAGCGGAAACGGGAGACTTGGTGCAGCTTCTCAAACCCTGCTTCCTCATGTCCCCCCTCAGCGTAAGCATGTTCCTGGGCAGCAACATAAGCTTTGATATGGTAGTCTTTGACGAGGCATCGCAGATTTTCCCTCAGGATGCGGTCGGGGCTGTATACAGGGGCAAACAACTCATAGTCGTCGGAGACTCCAAGCAGATGCCTCCCAGCAACTTCTTCAGCAGCACGATGGAGCAGGAATACGACGAGGACATGGACGACGTGACGGACTTCGAGTCCATACTGGACATGTGCGCCCCTTCCCTGCCGCAAAGCTACCTCCTCTGGCACTACCGGAGCCGCTATGAGCAGCTGATTGCTTTCTCAAACAAAAACTTCTACGGCGGCCAGCTCATGACGTTTCCGTCGGCATCAGGTGGCAGCGAAGGCACCGGCGTAGATTACTACCACGTGGACGGGACGTTCGACAGGAAAAGCCACACGAACCTTGCGGAAGCCCAAAAAGTCGCCGACCTGGTGTTCGACGACATAGGAAGATACCCAGACCGGAGCCTTGGCGTGGTGGCGTTCAGCGTCGCACAGCAGAACCTCATAGACTCCCTTCTGACGAGGAAACGCATGCAGGACCCCTCCCACGAGGATTTTTTCTCGCGCGACAGGGAGCAGCCCTTCTTTGTGAAAAACCTTGAGACCGTACAGGGAGACGAGCGCGACACAATCATCTTCAGCACCGCAT
>CAMNGY010000253.1 GCA_946538795.1 uncultured Treponema sp. | reverse complement strand
TCGGCGCAGACAATTCCCGTTTTGGAAAGATGCTGCTCCAGAAGGGAATCCGCAATCCCGCCTATAAACATGCGGAAGATGTTTCCCGCACCAAAGTGCAGCCAGACAGGATTCTTCGCAGTCTCCTCACGGGCAGCCTTTATGTCGTAAGTCGGAAGTACGACATCCGCTTTTTTCCAGCCTTCCCTGTCCTTCAATCCTTCTAATGTAAGTTTCATTCCCTTGCTCCCTAGCGGTTTTTCCGCCCCTCGCTCTTTTCGACAGCTTCCCAGAGACCCGAAATATAGGCCGCACCCAGCGCGCGATCGTAAAGGCCATAGCCGGGCATAGCCTTCTCGCCCCATATCATGCGGCCATGGTCCGGACGGATCGGGCCTTCGAAACCGATGTCGTACAAGGCCTTCACTATCTCGTACATGTCGAACGAACCGTCGCTTGAAAGGTGGGCGGCCTCCTCAAAATCTTTCCTGCCATCATTGAATTTCAGGTTCCTCACATGCGCGAAATGAATCCTGCCTTTGAGCGCGCGGATCGTGGCAGGAAGGTCATTGTCTGGGTTAGTCCCGTAGCTTCCGGCGCAGAACGTCAGCCCGTTGTGGGGATTGTCCGTCATCTTCATCATCCGCTGTATGTTCGGGAGGCAGGTTATTATCCTTGGCAAGCCAAAGACGCTCCATGCCGGATCGTCAGGATGAATCGCCATGTTTATGTCATACTTGTCGCACGTGGGCATGATTGCATCCAGGAAGTATTTGAGCCGGTCAAAGAGCATGTCAGCCGTCGTCCCCTCATACATCTTGAACAGGTCCTTGATCTTTGCCATGCGCTCAGGCTCCCAGCCCGGCATGACAGTTCCGTTCATGTCACCCGCAATCTTGTCGAACATGTTCTCGGGCTTTATCGCATCGACGGCCTTCTGGGTATATGCCATGACCGTTGACCCGTCGGGGCGCAGGCGGGCAAGCTCCGTCCTGGTCCAGTCAAACACGGGCATAAAGTTATAGCAGACCATGTGGATGTCGTTCTTGCCGAGGTTTTCAAGAGTCTTGATGTAAGCCTCTATGTCCTTGTCGCGGTCAGCGCTCGCGGTCTTGATGGCATCGCTCACATTGACGCTCTCTATTCCGTCGAGCGTAAGCCCGGCAGCCTCAACCTCGTCCTTCAAGGCCTTTATCTCGCCCTCCGTCCAAAGCTCGCCGGGCATCTTGTCATAAAGGGTCGTGATAATCCCCTTCACATAGGCGGTCTGACGTATCTGCTGCAAGGTCACGGTATCAAACTTGGATCCGTACCATCTCATTGTCATTTTCATGTCAAATTTCTCCTAAAACTCATGTCTTTGCAATACGTATGATATGTATGAAGGGCACCCCCTAAAAAACCGCTTTCAGCGTTTTTTTTAGGGAGCACCACCCGAAGCCCTAGCCTGCCACACCGAAAATCATGTTCGGGATGAAAAGCACAAGCTTGGGACAGAATACAAGGATCGCAAGCTCAATCAGAATAGCGAGGAAGAACGGGAGGCTCTCCTTCGTGTATTCTTCCGGCGGACAATTTATGATTCCGCAGACCGTGTAAAGCGCGGATCCGATCGGCGGGGTCATAACCCCCAGGGTAACGATCGTGGCCATCAGGACGCCGAAGTGCACCGGATCCATTCCGACGCTCGTAACCATCGGAAGGAAAATCGGGGTCAAAAGCAGGAAGTTGACGTTGCTGTCAACGAACATTCCCGTGATGAAAAGGAAGCCCAGCATGATCAGCGTAAGGAGCTGCGGGTTCTCGGTTATCCCGAAGATAAACGAGCTGAGCGCGGCGGGAAGCTTCACCCATGTTATAGCGTAGCTGAAGGGACCGGACATGGCTATGATCAGCATTATCGCGCCGTTGTCCTTGAGCGTCGTTACCAGGGCTTCCTTGAAATTCTGCCAGTTCAGCTTTTTGTAGACGAACTTTCCGACTACCAGGGCATATACGACGGCGAAGGCTCCTGACTCAGAAGGCGTGAACACACCAAAGCGGATTCCTACGATGAGGATTATCGGGAACAGCAGCGCCCATACCGAAACCTTCAGGTTGTCGATGATTTCTTTTATGGAAAGCTTAGGGGCGTCCGTCGCAGGAGGGTCAAACTTCCTGATCCGGCTCGTTATGGTCGTCGTTCCCATCAGGAACACCATCATCAGGATTCCGGGTATGATTCCGGCGGCAAAAAGACGGCCTATTGAAACCTCACCGACAAAGCCGAATATTATGAGCCCCAGGCTGGGGGGTATGGTCGCAGTGATCAGGGCCGTAAGGCAGTTGACAGAACAGATGTAGCCCTTCGTATAGCCCCGCTTGAGCATCTCAGGGGCAAGTATCCTCGTTTCCATGGCGGCATCAGCAGTCGCGGATCCGGAGACACCTCCCATCAGGGTTGACATGACAACGGAAATCTGTGCGGTGCCACCGTACATCCTACGTGTCAGAAGGCGGGCAAGGCTCAGCAGCTGGTCCGTTATTCCCGACACGTTCATCAGGTTTCCGGCGAAGATGAAGAACGGAACCGCCAGGAAGGCGAACGACTGGCTCTGAAGCACGATCATCTGGGTAGCGGCCTCGAACGGCAGCATCGGCTGGCTCAGGAAGAATGCGAAGCCGGCTATGCCGATTACGAAGGCGATAGGCATCCCCATAATAAGAAAGACGACAAAACAAATCAGCAAAAGGCTCATTTGGACTCCTCCTTCTTGACGAAGCAATCTTTTATCTTAAGAGCCGTCGAGATTGACATGGAGAATGTCGCGACGACAAGGCTCAGGCTTACGAGCGAATACGGAATGGGCATGGACTGGTAAGTACGCAACCTCTCACTCCAGGCAAGGCGGCATCCATATATGCAGATGACGACGCATACAACCAGGATTATCAGATAAACCACAACCAGAACAGCCTTCTGCAAGGCTTTAGGAAAATAACGCGTGACCAGATCAATTCCGATCAGCTGGCCGCTGCGCCATGCGACATCAGCGCCCAAAAAGGCAGTCCAGGCAAGCAGAAGCATGGCAAGGTCGATGTTCCATGACATGGAAATCCGCAAAAAGCGGAGAATGGCTGATGCGAAGACGAGCGTCACCAGAAGGATGAACCCCACCCCGCAGACGGCGACCTCCAGCTTGCAGCAGCAATCGTAAATCTTCTTTATTGTTTTCATAATTCCCTATCCGTATCTTCATGCCCTTTCAGGCGCAGGAAAAGGTCGGCCCGGGCAGGAGTCCATCCAGGCCGGCCCCATATAAAGACGGCGGATCCGGCCAGAGACGCAAAGCCGGTCCACCGCAGCTACCCAAAGCGGGTGACTTACTGTCCAAGCTCCTTGAAGAGCCTGTCCTTCAAGCCAGCGGAGAAGCCCAGGTCGTTGTTGACGTACATCGGCTCAATCGCTTTCTGGAACTCAGCGATATCGACATCGTGAATCGTGACGCCGTTCTTCTTCATGTTGTCATAGTAGCCGGACTCCTCGTTCTGGATTATCTGCCCGTACTCAACCGCCGCATCGCGCACGGTCTTGGTGAACAGCTCCTTGTCGCTCGCGGAGAGGCTGTTGTAGAACGAGGCGGAGCAGACGAAAGCGGACTGGAGCATATAGTGCTTGGTCATCGCTATGTTCTTGACGACCTCATATATGCGGCTTCCGTCAGCCGTCGCAACCTGGACCTCGCATCCGTCAAGGGTTTTCTGCTGGATTCCGGGGAAAACCTCGCCCCATGAAATTCCGATATTGGCAAAACCAAAGTACTTGGCAAGGTTGTTTCCGATTGCATTTCCGAAACCGCGGATGCGCAGTCCCTTCAGGTCGGAGACATGCTCGACCGGAGTCGTCGTGTAGAAGCAGCGGAAACC
>CAMNGY010000252.1 GCA_946538795.1 uncultured Treponema sp. | reverse complement strand
GTCAAGAGCTGATTTTTCCGTTCAGCGCTGCCACAGCGCTTGCCTCGCTGCTGGATTGCCCTGCGGGGTGACAGGGGAGTTGCATCATGACCTCCTTCATGTACCCGGGCTACAGCCTTTGCCGGAAGAATGTTTCCAGTACTTCCTTTATGAAGTTGTAGCGACGGCAATAGGTGTTGTCTACACGGATTAAAATCAAGTGGTGGTTCTGGCAGATTGTGTTTTTCATCTTGTCCCGCCGTTTTACGGCGGCATCTTCACGGTGCTCCTTGCCGTCGAGCTCTATGGCAAGCAGGGCTCTCTCCAGTTTGTCGCTTCCCCGTTCAAACAGCACGAAGTCGAACCTTCCGCTGTAAAAGAGTGTGGGGTCAACGGGATCGGGGGCAAAGACTGCCGCAATGCCGACTTCTTTCTTTATTGAGTATTTCTTGCTTCCACTTGCAACCATATCAAGGGCATGGCTTAGGGTATTGAGGAATGTTTCTTCTGTTTCGGTACTGTAGGGCTTTATTCCCAGTGCACGTGATGATGTGGACAGGGGTGTAACTTCGCAGCGGCCTTTCGTCTTAATGTAGTCCTTCAATTCAAAGATATCATCAACTCTTTTTTCGCTCTGAGGCTGTTGTTTTCTAGGGGATTGGGAGTGCAGCCTGTTTATGTCCGTTTCGCTCCCGATTACCACGAGTTTTTGTCTGGCACGAGATGTTGCGACGTTTATAAGCTCTCTGTTGCTGTTCAGCCAGTCATACGTCCTGCCAGTTGTCTTATTCGTGACGGCGAGGGAGAACAGGATGACGTCTTTTTCATCTCCCTGAAAGGTGTGTACCGTTCCGCAGCTGACTTTTCCAAGACCGTTTTCCCTGAGTTCCTGCTCAATCAATTCTTTTTGTTTTACGAACGGGGTGATTACTCCGATATTCTGTTCCGGGTGTGACTTCGCATAGACAATGACTTCCTCTGCCTCGAGGGGAGCTGTATTTTTCCGGTCGGCAAAATCATTCGGAACATTTTTGAACAGCAGCGGCTCTTTTTCTTTTGATGTCGTCTCGATGGCAAGCCGCCCGTTGTAATACTTCTTGTTGTTAAACGTGATGATTTGGGGCGCACAACGGTAATGGTGACTCAAAAGAATTTCCTTGCTTACGGAATCGCAGGCAAGGAATGTCTTGTATATTGAATTCTTGATATAATCGTATTCTGCCGGAATCTTATATATACTGCGGAGCCTTTCATTGTCCTTTGTGTCCATCAGTATTACCGGGTTAAGCTGCTGCGGGTCTCCCACAAGCATCAGCTGCTTTCCTCGTATGACAGGAATAAGCGAAATTGCGTTGTCGCATTGGCTTGCCTCGTCTATAATCGTCATGTCAAAGTATACAGCCGGAGTTCCGATTTTTTGTGCGGATATACAGGTGCTGGCGATAACCGGGAAAATCCGAAGCAGGCGAAGGACGTTTCCTTCCTGTTTCAGAAAAGCGGAGAATTGTTTAATCTTGCCTTCGTCATCATCGTTGATCAGGAATATGTCCAGCAAATCCTTATTCTTTGGCTCTCCCAGACGCTTGATGTATTTTATGGATGTATAATACAGGTATTTCAAAAGACGATCGCTGCTCCCGTAAGTGAGGGTTAGTGCATCCTCATTCTTTATCTCTCCGATTTCTGTAACAGCTTTATTAACCTGATTGAGCTGCTCTTCAAGGTTAAAACTGAGAGTCATGTTTTTGTTTGTGCTGAGAAGCAGCTCTATGGCATCGCGACGTTCTTCCAGCTCAATCTTCTCTTCATACTGCTTGAGCAGGATCATCAGTTTTTGCGAGGCCGCAACTTCCTCCCCTTTGTTGCGTTCTAATGTCTCAGTATAAACAGGTGTGTCTTTTAACGTAAGATATTGTTCCTTCCAGAAATTCAGCGATTCCAGCATCTTTTCCTTATTGCCAATCCTGAGAAGCGGAAAGGGAACAGATTTTCCCTTGTACTGAATCTTGTGCAGTGCCTCGCATACTCCGTCAATCGGATGGTTGTTGAATGAGGAGAAGAGGACTGTCTTTTCGTTAAAGAAGGCTGTCGTTATCGTATTGAAGATGGTGCTGGTCTTTCCTGTTCCGGGTGGTCCCTGAATGTAGCTCAGGGGATATTTTATGGCGTTGCTCATGGCGAGCAGCTGATCAAGATTCGCTTTCTGATTGATGAGGACAAGCGGATAATTCTTCCGGCGGAATGGAATTTTGGTAAGGTTCCCGAAGAATGCATTCAGCGGCTCGGATGCGGTGCCGTTTTCCATCACTGATTTTATGTATGCGTATTCATCTTTTAAATCAACTGAAAGATCGCGGCTCAAAGGAATGATATAGGGACGGTCATCAACCTGCTCTTTGGGGAACGTGATGTTCTTTGTGATTGCATCTTTGATTTCCTCTCGGTTTATGTCGAAGTCCTCCAGAAGGGGATAATCGTCCTCGTCCAAGAAACGCCGAATGCTTTCCTCTGAAATGTTTCCAACTTTGAAACGCTTGCAGATAGTAGTTTCATCTTCTGCAACAAGCACATGCTTCTTCACGTCAAGCGACAATTTCCTATATGCCAGCACATACAGACCCTTTGCCGTATGTATGCTCAGTAGGTTCATGCAAAGCCAGCGGGTCTGCTTGTAGCTGATGTGGTTCTTTGATTTTGCCTGGAATTCACGGATAATATGGTCGAACTGTTCATCGCGCAGCGGGTAGCGGCTGTTCTCAAAGGAGCTTTCATCAAGATGTTCCAGAAGGGAATACTGTTCCTGATAAGGCGTTGTGTTCAGCTTGGTACATTCCAGAAGGTAGTCCAAGATTTTCAGGTTAGGGATATGCCCGAATAAATCTTGAAAAGAATCTGGATTCTCGGATATGCGGTCTTTCAGTTCTTGCGGGACTTGATAATAAGATTCATCAATAAGACGGGCTTCCTGAATGGAGTCAATATACAGCCTGTCAAAATCTGAGACCGTGTGGTCAGCAACGTGAAACCCTTCCACATTCAGAAGCTTCCTCTGGACATCTATGTCACGGATTCCTATCCAGAAGCTGCTTTGCTTCCCTTCTTTATTGAGGTAGTCAATTCCGAGCCATTTATTCTGAGTGACAGCCTGGAAAAGCAGGTGAAGGATTCTCTTCTGTTGCATGATCTTTATCGTTGCTCTATCTGGTGCTCGGGGATGTCCTGTGCGTCTCCGCCGAGGGAGTACTGCACGGTGGAGATGAAGTGAGCCCTCTGGCCGGACAGCCTGAGCAGCTGCAAGATGAAGGTGACGGACTCGGGATCAGCGTCCCCAGCATATCCGTATGATATGTCCTGCCGACTCAGTGCGTCCAGCAGGACCGAAAGATTCTTTTCTACTCTATATGTTGCATCCTCTGATGCCATCGTATTGCCCCTACCCAAGGAAAGATGGGATTATTCTATAGCATACGGGGAAATGTTTCAACGACCGGGCAACGTCCGAGGCAAAAACCGTCTTACCGGGCACCGAGGCTTCCGGGAACACACTAGCGGTAGCTGCCGGACACCGTGCCGTGCTGGTGCTGACACGGTGCTTTCGTCGCAACGGCAGGCTGTTTTACTCCACTTCACCTCCTGCCTTATAGCTGTAGAGCGGGCGGAGAATCTGCTCTACAGAGACTGAGGGACTGATGGCCTCCGCAATCTCATCGATCGGACGGTAGGCGAAGGGGGCTTCGTCCACTGTCTCCTTCCCGATGCAGGAAGAATAGATGCCCTTCATACTGCTCTTGAACTCGGAGACGGTATGCGTCTTTGCGACATCGCTTCTCCTGATGATGCGGCCAGACCCGTGGGGCGCGGAGCAGTTCCAGTCCTCGTTACCCAAACCTTTTCCGAGAATCACGCCGT